>CANQSS010000030.1 GCA_947626545.1 uncultured Akkermansia sp.
GTTTTTATCTCTATTCGCCATCTGCATCGCTTGCTTCACAGGAGTGACATCAGCGGAGGTCGCCTTGCCATGGGAGCTGCAGGCGGTGCGCCTGATACGCAAAGAAAAACAGGAGACCGAAAAAGAACTGCAAGAGCTGCTGAAGTCGGAGCAGGAAAAGGGCAATAAGAAGGCGGGCTTGGTGTTGGCGCTCCGGTTGGCCGGAGGCTTCAGCGGGGAGCAGAATCACGATGAGGCGCGCAAAATCATAGAGCCTTTGGCGACGGAGGGAGATGCGGATGCGCAGTGGTTGCTGGCGTACGATGAGATGACGCGTCTCAACTTGGGGAAAAAAGAGAATAAAGAGCGGGTCAAATCGCTCCTCAAGGATGCAGCAAATCAGGGTCACCATGGCGCGCAGGCCGTTTACGCATGGTTCCACTATGACAACGCAGAGGCAAAAGCCGAAGCGTCAAAATATGCCGAGAAAGCAGCGGAGCAGGGGAATTCTTATGGGATGAAGGTGCTTGCTGACGTCGATGCCAGTCCAGATGCTTTTTCGTATAAGCATCAAAGGAGTTTGGCTGCGTGGAAAGCTGGGTGTGTTCAGGCTGCAGGCTACATCATCGAGTTCAATGAAGAACGTTGCAAAGAGTTTGCGGAATCGGGCTCGTCTTATTGTATGTATAGCAAGATGGTAGAAATCTGCCGACAGAAAGGAGATCGGATGAATGAAATCAAGTGGCTCACCTTAGCTGCTGAGGGCAACGGTGTGTTTGCCAGCAGGCTCGAGGAAATGACCGCCACAGAGGCTGAAAAAAACTACTGTGACGCTTTCGGATGCGATCACGACAATCCTGTGAGTAATTTGCCCAAGGCGGTGGAATTGTACAGCAAGGCGGCGGAAGGCGGGCATGTCCTCGCTATGTACAGATTGGCGAACTGCTACGAGCTCGGTCGCGGCACGGAGCGCGATGAGAAGAAAGCGGAGGAGCTGTATCGCAAGGCAGCGGAACAGAAACTGGACATAGCGGCGTTGCGTCTGGGGCAGCTGCTCCTGCGGCGCGGCGGAAAAGCTGCCAAGGAAGCTAATAAATGGTTTGACTCGGCTGCAAAGCAGGGGAACGTGGTGGCGAAGTATATGCTCGGTCTTTGCTACATGAAAGGGAAAGGAGGCGTCAAGAAAAACATGCAGCGCGCTCAGTCTCTTTTTACGGAAGCGGCGGCATTGTGTGACATCTGCAGCCGATACGAGCTGGGCTTTGCCGCATACTTTGCCAAAGGCAGCGGCAAGGATAAAAAGCAGGCTGCCCTGGAAACTCTCAATCATGCGGGGATGGACTGTGGTCCGCTCTGCATGGTCACACCAGCGATCAGTCTAGGTGGTTACGGTGCTTGGGCGTCCGCCAAAGACATTATCGGAGACAGTCGCTTTAAGTCGGACCACCTGGAAGCCGACTTCATGCGCGTGATGCAGGGGAATACCAACGCCCTCTGCCTCTACTACCTGCTGCGCGATCTCAAACTCCCCAAAAAAGGTTCGTAAAGGGGAGGGCAAACGCATGGAAAACTACGTTTTCCTATTTACGAAGTACGAGGTACGATGTACGATTGCAAAGTTTGCCGTCTGCTGGCTTACTTCCGTTGTCTGTTGGAAACGCACGTGGGATGGGTTGAATGAGCCCAGAGAAGATTTTGATTGGGACATGTGTGGGCGAGGAACGCACAGCGGGGCGAAAATATAGAATTGACAGGGGTGGAAAGGAGGGCTAGGATGCAGGGGATGAGAGCATGTGCTCACAGATGGGTGGCGTGGGTTGGATGCATGCTGTTGGCGTTACTGGCGATAGGATGCGAGAGTCCGTTGTTGCCCCGACCTAGGCTGACGCGGGAGATACGTGGGCAACAGGTAGCGGATGAGCTCCTGTGCTCACTGCATGCTGATTGGGAGCTGCTGAAGCGTGTGAAGATGGAGGAGAAAGAGCGGCAGGCAGTGATCACACGTTACAATCGAAATTTGCTCAAACTGGTGCGGCGCGTGCGCTACGATGTATTGGAGCGGGAACAGCCTCTGCCATGCCGTTTTGAGTTGGAGCAGGAAGGAACGCAGCTCATCGAACGTTTGAGTGAGGTATTTGACGATATGGTGCCGGCGACGGATGTACGGCTTAAGGAGCTGGAGGAACGCTATGTGGTGCCGGGGCTCGGGGTGCCGATGGTGGGGGTGATACCGGCCGCGAAGCTGAAGAAAGACTTTGGAATAGCGGCATTTCGTGCGCGCGGGACGGTGAGCACGCTCACCGGGGTCATGGAGTTTCCGGAAGGAAAGCCGGTCATGCGTCTCATCTCACGCCGTGAACACGAGGATGTGCAGGTGGGAAGTATGCGTTATCAGCTTGCCGGTGATTTTTCCGCCGCTATTGAGATGTATTGGGGACTTACGCGCGTCGAGAAGGGCAGATTGCTTGGTTTGTTGCGGCCGCAGCACGTGAGAAATACCATGGGGCTGGTGTGCATGGAGAGGTATGATCCGAACAAGATACCCGTGGTGCTAGTGCATGGACTAGCCAGTAGTGCGGCCACATTCGGCAACTTGGTGAATCGGTTGATGCGAGAACCGGAAATCCGCAAAAACTTTCAGTTTTGGTACTACAACTACCCAACCGGGATGGCGTGGACCATCAGCGCTGCCGGCTATCGAGCTGCCTTGCGGCGTACACGTGAAAACTTTGACCCGCAGCATCGTAACCCGAACTGGGAGCGCATGGTGGCAGTGGGGCACTCTATGGGAGGGCTCATCACTCGATACAGTCAGTGTACCGAACCGTGGAAACTCTTGGACACTGCCCGGGACTCACGCCACAAGAACAGCTTCTCCGATTTCCTTGCCGGCCGGTATGTCAACCATCCATTCCCTCTAAAGCAAGGGAAGCAGGAGGACAAGATGGGAATCTACTATTTTGAGCCGATCCGTGCGGGTCGGGTGGTGTATATGGCGACGCCCCACCGCGGCGCTCCCATTGCGCGCAATCGGTTTGTGCTTTTGTTCAGTCACCTGGTGCATTTGCCGCAAACAATCCTGGAAGAAGCTTTTTCGATTGCCACCTTGCAGCAAGATAGTTTTTTAACCAATCCGAGAAAGTACACCGAGGATTTCAACAGCATACGCCAGCTTTCACCGGACAGCTATTCCATCCGCGGACTGTCACGACTGACCGTACGGGATGCCCCTACCTACACGATTTTGGGAGACCGTGGCAACAACGACTCGCCGCAGAGTTCTGACGGTATCGTGCCATATTGGTCGTCCCATCTCCCGTGGGGAGCGGAGGATATTGTGTCGAGCGATCACCATGTGCAGGATGACAAGGAGACGGCGGACGTATTCACGCGTATCTTGCAAGGGGCGCTGCGTGATCGAAAAGTTGAAGAAGCCCGCAAATAAAACTTGACAAACAGGGGGAAGCGTGGCATCGTGTGCGTCCGCACTTGTCCCGCAGGCAGGAGCGCGTAACCTCGGCGGGTGACGCATGCGCACCGACGTCGGCAACACATTCAACAAACTCAATTTACAAGGGCAATGAAAACAAAGAAACTCGTTGTAGAGAAGCGAGAGATAACAGGAAGCGGCAAACTGAATGCACTGCGTGCGCAGGGCTGGGTGCCGGGAGTCGTGTATGGTACCGCCGTGGGCGGGAATGTCAACGTGCAGATGAAGGCAGCCGACATACGTACGCTGCTGGGCGATGACGAGACCGATACAGTGTTGGTGACGCTGCAGATGGAGGGTAAGGAGCTGCTTACGCTTATCAAGCACGTGCAGCACAATCACCTGACGGATAGCACGATGCATGTGGATTTCCACGCCGTGACGCCGGAGACAATGGTGCTCACGGAAGTGCCGGTGCACCTGAAGGGCACGCCGGTGGGGGTAGCGATGGGCGGTCAGGTGCAGCAGTTGGTGCACGACTTGCCGATTCGCAGCGCCGTGAAGGATATACCTAGCGAGGTCGTGGCGGACATCAGCGGCATTGCGCTCAACGAGTCCCTGCGCTTGTCGCAAATCACCCTGCCGGAGAAGGTGACTACGCCGTTCAATGGCACGGTGGTGCTGGTGTCGGTGGTGAAGCCGTAAGCCGATCGAAAACTTATGTAGTGGGGCGCGCCTCGAAATGGGGTGCGCCCCACATTTGTGCCAAGAAAAAGCGATCCCAACATACAGTTATCGGCGCGAAATGTGGCGTAATATGTTTATAATTTACGATTTGCGATTTACAACACGCACGACGGCTGTAAGTGCGTATGGACAGCGCATGCGTGCTGTCTACTCAGCGCATTATTTGAAATCGTACATCATAAATGACAAGCGCATTCTCTAATGCGCTTGCCGTGGAGCCGGCTACTTGATTGAATCCGGAAGAAGAGACTCGACAAGCCGCGAGCTGCGGTCGGTGGCGCCAGAGTGCAGATGCACCGTTTCGTACGCCAGGTCAGCGCGGCGGGCGGCGGCCTGAGGATCATCCAAAATGCGCTTCAGGGTTGAGGCAATCTCCTGCGCGGGGCAGGTAAGAATGGCCTGCTTGTCGAGCAGCAGCTGAACGAGATCAGCAAAGTTACTCATGTTCGGACCAACGACCACGGGGACATGCGCGGCAATAGCTTCCACGGGATTTTGTCCGCCGTCTGCCAGGAAACTCTTGCCGATGACGGCAATCGTCGAAAGGGCAGTCCAATCACGCAGTTCCCCAGTGGTGTCAGCGATGTAACACACATTCTCGGGGGGAGAGGAAGGCAGGGGGGATGCTGCACTGCGCAGAATGGGCGTGAAACCGGCGGCAGAGAGCTCGCGCATAATTTCTGCGCGGCGTTCCATGTGGCGCGGGACAATGAGAGGAAAGGCCCCGACGGAGCGCGCCGCTTCCGCGATGAGTAACTCCTCCCCGGCGTGAGTGGAGCAGGCCAACACGACGGGTTTGCCGGCCGAGAGACGGCGTAAAATTTCTACGAAGTCGGCACGCGGAGCGGGAGGAACCGCGCCAAGCACATCAAACTTGATACTGCCGGTCACGAAGATGATAGCGGGGTTTACGCCGATACCGGCAAAGCGGGCGGCATCATTTCCATTCTGCGCAGCCAGGGAAGAGAGGTAGGAAAAAAGAATACGCGTGACAGGACGCAGGGCAGCGTATCGTTTTTCACTGCGGGGAGAGAGACGGGCATTGAGCATGACCATAGGGATGCCTCTTTTACGGCAGAGACGGGCGTGATTTGGCCACAGCTCAGCTTCGATGAGCACGACAATTTGCGGCGTGAAGCGACGCAGAACCTTTCCCACAACGCAGCCCAAATCCACGGGAGAATAGAGGACGCGAAGGTTTGAGATATCAGACTCGCGTGCCACTTGCAGGCCAGTGGCAGTGGAAGTGGCGAGCACAACGGGAGAATCCGGATGTTGGGAGCGCCAATTGCGTATCCATTTGAGCGCGATGAAGACTTCGCCCACGCTGACGGCATGCACATAAATGACGCGCTGGGGTTCCTGCTGCTCGGGGATGCCAAAGAGGCCGAGACGCTCCCAAATATCATGCCACGCACCGCCTCGTCGCTTCATTTTGATGCAAAACCCCGGCAGAGAAACGAGCAGGAAGAGGGGGTAAACGACATTGTAGATGGTGAAGAGCAGGAAGCGGATCATGGAGCGGGTTGGTAAAAAAGCAGGGTGTTCTTGCCGTAGTTGCGCTCATCTACAATGCGCCAGCCAGGGAAATCGCGGGAGTGGCGATCGCCGACGCCGTAGCCGAGTTGCGCTTCTGCGATGAAGTAGCCTCCCGGCAGCAAAAGCTCTGCTACACGTCCGGTTAAAAGCTCAGCAATCATATCCCTGTCTCCGGGGGCTTTGCAGTATGGCGGGTCGGCAAAGATGAAATCGAATTGCTCGCTTGCACGCCGAGTGAAAGAGAGACAATCCGCCTGCACGATGACGGCGCGGGAAAGTTTGGTGCGTTCCAGATTTTGCCGAGCCGTGCGGCAGGCGGCGGCAGAGGCATCCACCAAGCAAGCGTATGCCGCGCCGCGACTCAGCGCCTCCAGCCCCACGGAGCCGGTGCCGCAGAAGAGATCGAGTACGCGTGCACCCGGCAGCAGCGGGGCGAGGATGTTGAAGAGGGCCTCTCGCACACGATCTTGTGTGGGGCGAACCTCTCCCTTGGGAACCAGCAGGGGAAACCCCTTGGCACTGCCAGCTACGATTTTCATGCGCAGGAAAGTTAAATGGGAAGATATAAAGAACGGGAGCTTGTCACGCGCAGCGGCGTGGGCTCCCGTCCGAAGAAATCAGATCCGTGCAGTGGAACATCAGCGCTGCCCGGGCTTGCCTACATCAGCGCCTGGGGTAGCAACAGGGAAACGCAGCAGGTAATCTCCATGAGCAATGGAATTGCCGGTCACCGTGGCGCGTTCGTCGAAGACGTAAGCCACGTACACGTACTTGCCATCCGTGGTACGCGAAACGCGCAGAGAGGTCAGGAGCGTACTGATCGGGGTCTCCTTCTTGAGCGTCCACTCAGTACCGGTTTGGGCGCCAAAGACGCTGGTGTCAGGAACTGAGAAATCCTTGGGGGTGAGACGACCGTCATTGGAAATCCACTCGTTCTTATCGGCATCGTAGCGAAGAGCGCTGATGGTGAGCGGAATTTGACGCTTAGTCTGGGCGTCAACCGTAACAGAGAGAACTCGCCAAGTGTCACCGTCTTTCTGGAGACCCATAGCTACTTGGGTAACAGGCAGAACCCGGGTTTTCTCCCACGCTGCCAAGAACTCATCGTAGTCCTTACGATCCGGCCAAATGGCGGCGTTGTACGAAGGACGCTGCATGGCATTGAAGTCGTTAATGAAGGCAACCTTGTCCCCTTGAGGAATCTGGGCAATGCGCTCATTGACCTTGCGAAGGGGTTCTTTGAGACTCTCCGCATCAGGGACAGCGCGAACCTGCGCACCGGTTTGCAGGAGCATGCTGCCATCCGCTGCCGTCGGGAAATACGACTCCATGACCCCGGCCTTGTCGGCAGCTTGAGCGGAAAGAGCAGGGATCGCCAGTGCTGTGAGAATAAAAGATAATGCTTTCATAAGAACGGAGGGCAGTTTAGCAACTTTTTTTTTGCTTGGCAAGTGAAAAAATTCGTGATAGCATGGCAGCATATGCGGCGCGGCGTATGCATAGGTGCGAGGAAAACCGCGAAAGGCCCGTCGCTGTCAGCTCACTAATTACACATACTAAGATGAAAAAGATATATTGTATCGCACTGATGACTGCCGGACTTTTGGGATTAAGTTCCTGCTCGGATATGACATCTTTAGATTCTACGTCAGCGAATTCCCTTGGATCCGTGGCACAGGTGATACCGGGTACGGTGGTATCCGCGCGCACTGTGCAGGTCGAGGCCAGTAGCTCAGACAAGAATATGGGCACGGCAATAGGAACGGCGCTTGGTGCAGGGGCCGGCTCTTTGTTGGGGCGTGGTAAAGGGCAGATCGTATCGGCTGTGGGATTTGGCGTAGTCGGCGCTCTTGCAGGACGTGGCGTGGGAGCGGCAGCCGGACGGACTAAGGGGCAGGAACTCGTGATTTCTGCGGATGGCACCAAGCAGCAGTACCGCGTCGTTCAACCTATCTATTCGCAGATAGGAGCTATCCCCGTTGGCACGCATGGCAACCTGCAATACGGTGGCAGCGACAGCAAGTTCCTGCCTGATGGATTTTAAAGAAAACGACTGACAGTCGGGGCGCACCACCGCAGCGTTATGAGCAGCAGGAAAAACACGTCTGGGAACAAGCCAGACGAGCGTGAGCGTATGCAAACTTTCGTGCTACGCAGTAACCGGGCGAGTGCCAGCATCTGTAACTACGGTGCGCGGTTGTTGACCTTTAGTCTAGGCGGGAAAGATGTGGTGTGCGGACCGAAGAGTCCGGCAGATGTGCTGGCGGATACAAATTACTGTGGGGCGATTTGCGGACGAGTGGCGAATCGCATTGCGGGTGCAAAGTTTTCCCTGAAGGGGAAGAGTTACAAGCTGGCAGCTAACGATGGCAAGAATCATCTGCATGGCGGCGCCATTGGATTTTCGCACCGCTATTGGCAGCTTGATGCGCTGAGCGATGAGGTGGTGGAGCTCTCATTGACATCTCCTGCGGGGGATGAGGGCTACCCTGGGCAGGTGGTGGTGCGGGCGTGCTATAGCTTGCTGGATACAAAGCTGAGACTCACATTGATGGCATTCAGCACGGAGGATACACTGCTGAATCTCACAAACCACGTGTACTGGAACCTCGCCGGCCGTGGCACCATAGATGCCCACAATTTGATGGTGGACGCTGACCATTATACACCGATGATCGACCACATTCCAACCGGTGCAGTTCAGCATGTGAAGGGTAGTGGTTTTGATCTGCGTTGTCCTCAGTGTTTGGGCGGCGCCAAGGGCGGGGGACCGTTGGTGTTGGACGACAACTATGTGCTGTCGCGTATGGCGCAGGGTAACACTTTGCGACCGGTGGCGAGTTTGTCGTTGCGCAATTTACGCATGGAGTTAAGCACGGATGCCCCCGGGTTGCAGGTGTACACGGGGGATGGCATGAGCACGCCTCCTCGTGGAGGCGTAGCGTTGGAAGCACAGGGCTGGCCGGATGCGCCGCACCATGCTGATTTTCCTCCTATCAAGCTGCGAGCTGGAGAGCTTTTCACTCGCACGATATGCTGGGAGCTGCTGCGCGGGAAATAAATAAGTGCGCTTGCGGAGGAAGACACTCCGGATTTGTGCGCGCATACTTTTCTCAGCAGAAAAAAGCAGCGCACCGAGAGTTTCGATGCGCTGCGGAGTAAGTGAGATGACGCGGTGCGTTATCAGAATGAAAGTACGCCTTGAACGCCGGCCACCACGGAGTCGTTGTTGGTGGAGTAGGCCGGGTCATGGATGTACTGGATATGCGGCATCACGCGGAAGTAACGACCGAGCTGCAAGTTGTAGTAGGCTTCCAAAACCGTCTCGCGGCAATGGTAGTTATCTGCCACCGGTTGTCCGTTTTCGACGTAAACCCAGCCCGCAGGATTCCATCCCTTGAATACGCCATAAGCAAGGCCGAGGTAATCATCCTTGCGAGAAGGAATGAGCTTGGCGCGCAGACCGCCGGTGAGTTCAGCAGCGTTGCTGTATTGCTGTTTAGCGGCCACACCACCGCGTACGAACACAGTCACATGGTCGTTGATGGTGTACTGCACGCTGCTGACAACACCCCCGTTGCGGTGATGTTCTGACTCACCTCCACCAATATTAACATCAAGCATTTCGAAGAACGGAGTGACTTTGAACACACCCTTGCCCTCACGGAAGTAGTGCCCCCACTCACCCATCACGATGTAACCGTCGCCGTCGGAATTGATAGGATCGTAGCCTGGGAGGGTACCCGTGCGGGTTACCCCGGCCATCACATAATTCTTCTTGCCGATCTGCACCTGAGCGAGCGCGCCCACATTGCTGTCGATGAGGGGAAGCACGGTGGAGTTGCAGAAGCCGGAGTTCATGAAAGACGTATAGGTGTCGCTGGCAATACCCACGGCATCAAAGTAATCGCCAAACTTCACCATACCTGCAACGATGGCGGCTTTCTTGCCGTTGAAGAAGTGCTTGACGGACACTTCCGGGAAGTAGAAGTTGCGCTTCCCGACAAGATCGCGCTGGAATGCAGTCACAGAGCCAATGGGATTCGTACCGAAGCGCACGGTGTCCTTATCCAGTGCCCAAGAACCGATGAATTCGGCATGCAGCCAGGTGCCGCCGTTCACATCATCTTGGATGATACGCTGATTCACGTGGCCGTGCAGCATAGCGTAGTTGAGGTTAGTGTCCTCTCCCCACTCGCTGCGGTGGATGTTGTAGTAGCCATAAGCCATATCAACGTGCCACTGGGACCCAGTCTTTTGATTTGCCTTCACCTTGTAGGAAGGTGCGTCGCATGCCGGAGTCAGAAGATCCATTTTCTGCAGCAGATTTTGCCTGCAGCAGGGCTGCGATTCTGTCTGAGCTATCACCGGCATGGCTGCCAAGCCTGCCAGTGCCAAAGACGTAATGTAGTTTGTATTCATAGGTTGCGAGATTATAGAACAGGAAGATCGACTACGCTCTTCCGTTAGATCAGAGTGTATAACTTCCTACGGAAAAGTCAAATATTTTTTGACAAATATGAGGACGGAAAAAAGATTAAGCTTGCCAAAAGGGGAAAGTGTGGTAATATGGGCGGCGAAGAGCGCGGGTATAGCTTAATGGCAAAGCTCCAGCCTTCCAAGCTGATTATGCGGGTTCGATTCCCGCTACCCGCTGAAACTTGGATGCGCAGAATATGGGATTCTGCCTGCAAAGCGGTTCGAGCCTCCCCCGCGAAGCCATGAGAGAAGAGCGAAATGTGCTGCTGCTGAGTATAGGATACGGGCGCGGACATGAGGCAGCGGCCGAGGCGTTGGTGCAAGAGATGGAGGGACGCGGTTGGCGTGCGCGAGTAAGTGACCCATGCGCGGAGGCAAAGCCTTATTTGTTTCGTTGCACGCAAATGATCTACCGCGCGTGTGTGCGTTGGCTGCCTTGGGCGTGGGGAATAGCGTATGCACAAATAGATGCGACAGATTGGGCACGTATGTTGCATTTGCCGGGGATAGCCGGTGGAATGCGACGCTTGCGTAATATGCTGTGCTCCGAGAAAACAGAACTCATCGTGTGCACCTATCCGCTGTACGCCTACATGCTGGACGCCATGACACAGCGTGGTGAGCTGAGCACACCTTATGCGGTGGTGGTGACTGATGCGTTGCACGTGAACAGCGCTTGGGTGCGCACAAAGGCTCCACTGATATGCCTACCGGATGAAGAAAGCCGTGCCAGCGTGCATGAGCGATTCGGCATAGCAGAGGAGAGGTTGTGCGCCACGGGGTTCCCGGTTCGGCGGGAGTTCACTCCGTGCGCTGCTCGCTGCGTGCCAGGGGAAGATGGGCAGGGGTTACGAGTGGTGTACGGTGCGTACGCGCGGCCGGAACGGGTGTGTGCCGATGTGCGTGGCATGTTGGAAGCCTGGCCGAAGATGCACGTCACCCTGCTGGCGGAGGAGAGGGAAACGCGTTTGCGCAATATGCTGGGGGATGCCGATGAGAGAATATGCTACTTCGGCGGAGGAGGTGAGAGCATAGCAGAACCGCTCCGTAAGGCGCATTTTTACATCGGAAAGGCTGGGGCGGCCACCGTGTTTGAGGCATATGCCACGGAGACACCGGTGCTGGTAAATTATCCCCTGCCGGGTCAAGAAGAAGGCAATCAGCAACTTTTGCTTACTGATGGTGCAGGTGCGAGGATAGACAGCACGGCCGAGCTGCTGAGCACCATGGCGCGATTGCTGGAGAACGGAGCTGTCGGCTGGCAGGATATGGTACACGCCATGCACATGAGCGCGCGCGGCAACGGCGCTGCCCGCACCGTAGAGGCTCTTCAAAAACGTTTTTTTCATGAAAGATGATAAGCCCATACTTTTGGTGGACAATTCCAATACGCGCACTAAGTGTGCCTTGGCAACAGCCGGGGGCGAATTATGCGGGCAGATGCGCTACTTGTCTACTGCACGGATAACTCCGGAGAGCGTGCGCGAAGCGCTGGAGGGATGGGAGTTCGGTCAAGTCGTGCTCTGCTCCGTTACGCCTACCGCCGCAGCTGTGCTGCGCGGTGTCTTTGCTGAGTATCCGTTGCACTGTATCAGCCATGCAGATTGTCCGCAGCTGCTTCGTCTTTACCAAAATCCTGCGTGTGTGGGGGCGGATCGGCTGGCAAATGCGGCGGCTGTGGTTCTTCACTACCCATTGCCCGCACTGGCCGTTGATTTGGGAACGGCGTGCACTTTTGACGTCGTGGCGCAGCAGGA
The DNA here is from genome assembly GCA_947626545.1 of uncultured Akkermansia sp. Lineage (GTDB taxonomy): Bacteria > Verrucomicrobiota > Verrucomicrobiia > Verrucomicrobiales > Akkermansiaceae > Akkermansia. The sequence continues at coordinate 11,932 of CANQSS010000030.1, forward strand.
TGGTCTGTGCACTCTGTTGGGAGGAGCCATAGCTCCGGGGTTACGATCCCTTGCTGATGCCCCGGCGCGCAATACACAGCTTTTGCCTCAGCTGGCGGATGCGGAGTTGTCGGTGCGAGTTTCCTCACCCGTGGCGCGCAATACACTTGAAGCGCTGAAGGCCGGAGTGGTGGTGGGCTATGAAGAGATGGTGCGTGGTCTTGTCCGTCGTGTACGAGCAGAGGCAGGAAAAGACGCATGTTGCGTGTTAACCGGAGGGGATGCTCTATGGGGCGGGGAGCCCCCTGAATGGGCCGACTATGTGGATCGCGAGCTGACCATGAAAGGTATGCTGGCGCTTTTTTTGGGGAAAATACGGTGACTTTTGCCACATCCGTCCCAAGAAAACACGATCTGTTTACGATTTAGAAATTCGGCGAGACTCCGTCTCGCGACCCTGCGAAGCTTTAGCAAAACGGCTGGCGGCTGCAAGGCGAAAACTGACGACGGCTGTAAGTCAGTTTGGCCAAAAGCGCAGCTTTTGCCCCGAAGGGGTGAGGAGTCGTGAGGCGACTCCGAAGCAAAGTTCGTGGGGCGAGCTTGAGGCAAAGGTGGTGGGTAAATCATGGGTGGTCTGTTGGTTCGAAAGGTCTGCGAATAGAGCAAGGCTGTGTCCGCGGCTTGATCAAATCGTAGATGGATTGCATGGGTTTGGAGAAATTTTATTGTGACAAATGTGGATTTTTGCGAGAACTCGTAAAATAAGAGTTGCTTTTGAGTCGGAGCTGAGATACAATGCGTGCACCTCAATTCAGTCAAACATTATCTATATGTCCGACAATATCGAATCCCAAGTAATTGATGTCATCGTCGAGCAACTCGGCGTGGATCGTGAGAAAGTAACCCCTGAAGCCAAATTCATTGACGATCTGGGGGCAGATTCTCTTGACACTGTCGAACTCGTCATGAGCTTCGAGGAAAAGTTTTCCGTGGATGTGCCCGACGAGGACGCTGAAAAGCTGAAGTCTGTGAGTGATGTAGTTGCCTACATCAAGGAGAAAAAGCAAGACTAATCTTTATAGATTGATCTGAAAGCCGGGCGGTCTCCTCCTCAGGGGCGGAGCCGCCCGTTTCATCTGGTAAAGAGGGGAACTTGCTCCGGACCCAGACGCGCGCAGCCAGATACTACATGCCATGGATTCCGATTACGTAGGTTACGCTATCCGGCACACACGTATTCTCTACGCTCCCTACAGGAGGATCGAGTCTTTTGGGGAGACTCGGTTTAATTTCCTCCTAGTCACCGAGCCGATGGACAGCGTAGGGGAGTGCCGAGTGCGCAGTGGCTGGGTGGAGGCTGGCAAACCGCGTATCCTCAAGCCTCACAGGCTGCGTGGACCGGAGACCGAAGGATTTAGTGCCGAGGCCGATCGTTTTTTTGATTGGATGGCGGAGCATGGCATGCGGATGCATGCATTGATTCAGTACGGATTCCAATTTAGCCGCTCCGAGGTACAGGAGGAATATTTGCACGAGGATATCCGTGAGGTCAGTGAACGTGTGGTGCGTGAGGCGGAAAGCAAAGGGGATGCGTTGAGTGCAGTGATAGAAGGGGTTGATGATGCATGGGAGATATCGCTGCTGCGCTTCATGATTGAAATGATACAGCAATCGCATGAAATTAATATCTTCGATTTTAAGCGCCACGGCTTGCTGTAGCTTCATATTTGCAGCCCAGGCGCAGGAGAACTACTCACTCTGGCCGCGCAGGCCCATCGAGTTGGAGCAGGCGCAGCGTCTCTACACTCAGGGAAAGGATGACGCACAGGTGCTTGCCCTGCTCAGCCCCTTCGTCAACAAGCGAGGGTTAGCGGGTCGTGAAGCTCGGCACTTGGTTAGTCTCATCCGTACCCGCCAATATCTGAGTACATCTAACCCTCATCTGAGCGTTCACACAGTGCGGCGTGGGGAGAATGTGGAGCGTATCGCCACGGCATACAACAGTACGGCTGAGCTCATCATTCTCATCAATCTCATGACGAACCCATCCGATCTTAAGGTGGGGCAGCGAGTGAATGTGGTACCTGCCGATCTGAGGCTGGAGCTGCATCTGGAGGAGCATGAGCTCACGCTGTGGGATGGTCGTACCCTGGTAGCGGCTTACGATGTGCTGCCATCGGAGGATTTGAAGAATGACAAAAATGAGGAAACGTCACTCTCCGAGCGCCGAGGGGAGATTAATGGTGCTCATGTGCCGCGTGCTTCGGCGCTTTTTGCTTCTTCGGATCGGGTGCTCACCTTTGCAAATGGAATTCAGCTCATCAACGACACGCATCGTGCGCCGAAGAAAGCGTACGTGCAGATGCAGCGCAAGGATCTGAACGAATTATCCTTGTTGGTTCGCGGCGGTGCGAGACTTTCTGTGGTGCGCGACGAGAGGAGTTTTGACCCTTTCGCCACCGTGGAAACGAAGGCACAACATCGGAAAAAATCGCACTAAAGAAGATTTCTCTTCAACGAAGAGGGGGCAATTTTCTGTCCCTTGGCGCACATCCGTCCCAAGAAAAAGCGATCTCAACACGCAATTCATTTACGATTTTTGATTTACGATTTGCGATTTTGGAATTTAGCGCGCCTGCGGCGCGGAAATTTTGCGAAACAGGTGCAGAGGGATTTGGTGGAACCATGCGCGAGTGTGGTTAAAAAGGGGCAGTGGCGTCTAGCGGTGCCTATGTACGACGTACGAAGTTGGATGTACGATTGCAAACCGGCTTCGACACCTTGCTGACTCACTTCCTTCATCCATAGGAAATGCCTGGGAAATGGGTTGAATGTGCCCGGAGAAAATTTTATTGGGACAGATGTGATCTCCTGGGGGAGGAGGCGTGCTTCTTGCGGGGGCGGATGCCGATGTAGTTGCGGACTGCTTTGAATCCCTGGCGGTAGATGTTCGCCGTAGAATCCCAGAAAGCACTGGAACTGCCTCCATCCATGTTCAGAGCCATGCGGACGCGGAATGAGCCCAAACTGTTCGGAGAGCAAAGTATATTTGCAAGCTCGCGCAGGGTGAGTGGGGAGGTGATAGCGAGGCACCAAACGCCGGTTCCGTCGGTGGCGATAAAGGTGCGCATGGCCTTACGGGTACGCTCCAGCCCGGGAACTACGCGAAATTGTTCGACGAGGAACGGTCCGCCCTGGATGGCTTCCCTCATGCGCTGTTGAGGCACACGCAGTGAGGCGCTGCGTTCCAGAAAAATATTTTCTCCGGTGTCGTACAACGTACCAGCCACAGTGAATGAACCGGTGGAGAGCTGCGAAATGCTTCGTGAGGCATGGCGCAGCAAACCAAGAGGTGTGCGCGCGGGATTGGCGGCGAAGTAGCCGCCGTTTATACCAGCCACGCAGGAATTACTGCTCATGGCCGCCTCCAGGTTACCGTAAATGGGGTTGCCGTCTCCCTCGTCAACAATGCACAGCTCGTGAGTGGAGGCGTGGAAGAAGTGTGCCTCAATTCGGTGGCCTTTTACCTCACCGTTCAGCAGACTGACCCAACTTTTTCCCGTCGCGTAGTCTTTACTACGGAATTCAGCGTACTGCGCCCAGCAGCTGCCCGCCGCTACCAGCAACGCGACCACAAAATAACCCACGAGCATCCTGCTCAGGCGTAGGAGGGGAAAATGACGGAGCATGCCGTACGGTGCTTATTCCACAGAAGTGTTACGCTCAGTTTTCTTGACTTCGCGGTCTCGCTGGCGGCGGTGTTTATCATCCTCTTTCTCTTTAGAACGACGAGCCCGGCGCTCATCGGCCGTTTCATTGGCTCGTTCGTTACCCCAAAGTTGAGTAAGACGCGGCATGGCACGGCCGTAAAAGCTATTGGGGTCAATTTTCATGCTGGCGTTAATCATGTTCTTCATGCGCTTGCTTCCGCCCTCTTCGCGGCGAGCTTGGCCGATGAGCAGGCAATACGCCGCTTGACGATCCTCCGCGCGCAATGCCTTATCGTTTATCACCTTCATGCTCTCATCCATAAGGTCATGCAGTGTCGTGTGGAAATCGACCTTCAGGAAACCATCTTTGGTGTCCATGAGTTTGTAGAGGAATTTGAGAGCGCTGTGTTCATTGCGACGCACCAGCCCTGTGCTGTCATTCGGGTCAGCCGCCTTGAGCATGTCCACGAGATTTTTTGGTTTTTCGATGGGCAACTCACCGATTTCACCGAGCACCTTGGCTCTCTCCACCCCATTCAGAGAGTCAGCTTTTTTCATGAGTTCGAGCATTTTGCGGTGCGCAGCCAGTTTATCGGCTATGTTTTTGAGAGCTGTTGAACCTTTTTCATCACCCAAGAAATCCATGCCAGGCAGATTGGCATACATCGTGCCGTTTTTATCGACTAACATGACTGTAGGGCACACTTTGAACGGGATGGGAGGCATGCCGGCTGAGATGCGCCGGGATTCATCCGCCTGCTTCTCATCGGGGTACTCGTAGATGGGCACGGCTACCAGAACAGCTTGCCCCGTCACCTTTTCGAGTTCCGCCTGATTCCAAAATGACTGGAGCATACGAACGCTGCGTTGGTTCCAATCCGGTCCGTAACAAAAAACGATTACGCCGTCATCTCCTGCCGCGAGCAAGGCATCTTGGTAGGTTTCCGGACGCCGCGGGTTTTTTTGTTCGCTTGGTTTCTCTGCTGCCGACTGATCCTGCTCGGCCGGGGCAGCAGGTTTTGTCGGCTCTTGAGCGGGGCAGAGCGCCACTGTTGCCACGAACATTGCGAATGCCGCTGTGTACAGAGGATTACTTGCCTTTCTTGTTATCATAAACCAGAATTGCTTTGAAGTTGATGCCTTGCAATTGCTCTGCGCCGGAGTCGATACGGATATAGCGCGCTTGTGGACTGGCACTATCCACCGATACCACAACACAGGGCTTTTCAGAAGATTCAGGAAGGTTGGCGAGCAGTTTCCACTCTTTTCCATCTACAGAAGTTTCGACGAACCACTCGCGGTAGGCCGTACAGTCTTTGCCACTGGGCACAATGACAATGCCGCCGATATTAGTGCGTTTTGCCAACTCGACGATTACCTTGCGGTGTTTGCCCTTTTCGGAGATGATGGCACCTCCCTGTGGGGTGAGAGCAGCAGCGTGGGTCACGATGCTGTCCTGCTTGGGGGCATACATATCCAGCATCACTAAGCCACCCGGGGAAATCAGCCGCCCCGGGGGCGGAGTGAAGTCGGGCAGATTATTCTCCCCGGGTTTTAGGAACTCCTTGCTGTACTTGTTGGCGAGATCCAGGTAATACTCCTTTTCACGCCCACTACCGCGAGAGTTTTCCAACGAGAGAGCCGTCATCTCCTCCGCTGCACGAATGACAGAGGCTTTTAGGAGGATTTTCGTATCTTCGTAATTTGGGTCATCTTTGGGAAGTTCTTCGAGCAATTTATCCACCATAGCGCGCACGCGTTCGCCGACATTGCGCTGTTCTATGTAGCCGCGACGCACCGCCCAGCTGAGAGCCGGACCAAAAGAGGGACGTCTCCGCACACTGTCCGCTATCAACTGAAAGAAGTTGATTTTGGCCGGCATCCCCTTGCCCAAGGAGTCGAACTGCATGTTTAGCATTTTCTCCATGTCCCACTCTGCCTTTTCATTCTCGTTGAGATTGCCATAATAACTCTTGAAGGCAACCATCTTTTGCTTGGGTGTTTTGAGAGTGCTGAGCAAGGTGGGGTAGATGGTCTCAGTGAGGTAGCGAGCGCACATTTCCGGGTGTTTGGGGGCCACGGAGGAGCAGATGAAGTCATTCACCCCCAAATATTTGGAGGGACGCTTGCTCAGGTACTTGGCAGCCGTATCCAAGTACATGGTCCACACTGGGTTATAGAGGGGTTGCATAGTGACGGCCATTTCGTACAGATTGAGTGCCTTGACGGGGTTTTTATTCTGGGCGAGGAGACCGGCGAGCGAGCAAATCATCTGGGCATCGCGGGTGCGTTGGCCGTCCTTGTACATGTCCGTCATCATTTGCAGGGCGCTCCACCTGTGCAGCCCCCAAGTAGGGTAGTGGGGCTGGCGTTTTTCGGAGATGGTGTTGGTGGGATGCCACTCACCGTCCACATATACGGCATAGGCGCAGTGACCGGGTTCTCCCATCGTAAAAGCCGGAACGCCGTTGGAACATGCGGAGGAGGCTCCGAAGTGGGACACACCGCCGCACACGGCACCGATGTCGCGCGTCTCTTTGGCGAACAGACCGGGGTAAAGCACATCGAAGGGCTGATAGTAATACTTCGAGAAGATGATGTCTCCGTACTTGTTGAGGGGGAGGTAGGGTACCTGACCGCACATGTCCAAGTACGCGCGGGCCGGAGCGGAGCAATTATCGCGCTGCCAGCGCATGCTGCTGGCCGTGCCAAACGGGCTGTCACCCTTCCAACCGCAGGGAAAGTGCATAAGCCAGTCCGGTAGATTACCGAAGGAGGTGTTAATTAAGCCCTTATCCCAGCTTTCAGCAAAGAAGAGGTAACGCTCGCGCGCCAAGCGGAAATTGTCCTTTACAGGTCCCTTTCTTCTGCCGGAGCTGGAGCCGATATCAGGCAGGGGAATACCCGTATCTTTGTAGTACTTGATCTGCTCTTTGGTGAGGGGCACGCCGGCACCGTACCAACCGTTCCGAGTAAACTCCACAGCCACTGCAGCCGCAATACGGCGCTTTACGCCAGGCTTCACCTTCACATTATCCAGCAGCAGGTCTCGATCCATATTCTCATCTGCTTTCCGGAATTGCTGCACCATGGCCAGAGCAATTTCAGGCTTTTCCATTTCGCCGTCATACACGAAGGAACTTATCCAAGGCAGGTTGTTAAGCAGGACAGCCAGCGAGTCCGCTGTTTCCGTGTCCTTCATCAAATCGACAAAGGCATCCATATTGGCTCGGTGCAACAGCTCCCACTGCGTAATTTGAAGGCGATTTTTCGGATCGCGGATGAAGGCGAGGACGCGCTCCCGATCTGGGGTGCCGAGGCTCGTACGTATATGGTTGGCAAGTTTTCGCTCAAGCATTCTCGGCTTACGCCATTCATTAGGGCGTACGATTCCTTTTACATCCTCTTCCTTTACAGGACGGTGGCCACGATCCTCGCCAAGCACGCGATGGAGTTTCGTGATTTCGGCACTTTCGGGATCATCTTCTTCTGCATCCTCTTGGGTATCTTCCACAACGACGACCGGCTCCGGCTCCGGCTCCGGTTCAGGTTTAGGCGTGGCTTGCACCACCGGTTTAGGTTCGTCTTTGTGGATATCAATTTCGAGGAAGTCGTCTTGAGGCGTCGTTGGCTGCTGAACCTGTTTGTCACCGCCTGGAAAGATCGTTGGATCCACTACGTAGCCCACCAGCAGCATCACCAAGATGAGCACGAGATAGGATAGTCTCCATTTCATGCCATCTTGATAGCAAATTTTGCCCGTATTGTCAAGTGTACAACAGGGCAACCGCATTAGAAAATGCGGTTGCCTATGTACGATTTACGATTTACGATGTACGATTTATTAATAATGCGCGCGTTGCGCAGATTTTTCGGATCATTAATGTATGCTGAGATCCCTTTAGAGCCATCATCGTGATGACCGCTGTTGTCACGATTTTTGATATGTATAAACAGTGACATCAGTCCATATAAGTATTTTCTCCGTTGATTGACTTCTCTCAAATGCGTTTGCCATTTACGATTTTAGCGCGCCGGTAGCGCGGGAATAGCGGAGCGGAAGCGGAGGGGTGTGGTGGAATTTTATTGGTACAAATGTGTATTTTTTCATGTCAAATGGAAAAAAAATGAGTTTATGCTTGCAAAGTGTGCGAAAATGTGCTTTACTCCCCCCCGCACACGCCGCCGCTGTAGCTCAGTGGTAGAGCAACGCATTCGTAATGCGTGGGTCGTCAGTTCGAATCTGACCAGCGGCTTCCTGTTGGAAAAGCGTGGGTACCTCAAAAGCCTCCGTAGCTCAGTTGGTAGAGCAGCTGACTCTTAATCAGTTTGTCCACGGTTCGAGCCCGTGCGGGGGTACTCGCAGTGCATAGCGTGAAGCGGTGAGCTGCGGCAACGAAAAGGCCTCCGTAGCTCAGTTGGTAGAGCAGCTGACTCTTAATCAGTTTGTCCACGGTTCGAGCCCGTGCGGGGGTAGGGAACGAAGGGGGAAGAGCGGCCGACCATGTGCAGCAGCCCCGCCATCTCAGACAGATTAGCGCGCGCATGCCAACGGATATACGACTTAAGCGCAACTTTTCCATTATTGCGCACATCGACCACGGCAAGACGACACTTTCGGATCGCTTGCTGGAACGTACGCACACCATAGCTGAACGCGATAAGCAGGATCAACTGCTGGATGCGATGGATCTGGAGCGTGAGAAGGGCATCACGATCAAGTCCCACCCGGTGACGATGCGCTACACGGCACAGGACGGCGAGAGCTATGAACTCAATCTACTGGACACGCCGGGGCACGTAGATTTTTCCTATGAGGTGTCGCGCTCGCTGGCGGCATGCGATGGAGCATTGCTCATCGTAGATGCAGCGCAAGGAGTGGAGGCACAGACGCTCGCCAACATGCACTTGGCTCTGCAGCAGAAGCTGGAGATAGTGCCTGTCGTAAACAAAATAGATCTCCCGGGCGCGGATCTGCCCAAGGTGTATCGTCAGCTGGAGGAACTCGTCTGCATTCCGCGTGAGGAGGCCATTCTCTGCTCGGCGAAGGCGGGTATCGGCATTGAAGATGTGTTGGAAGCCATCGTGAAGCGCATTCCCGCCCCGAAACAGGCGACAGACGACAAGCTGAGAGCGCTGGTGTTCGATTCTGTGTACGATGCGTACCGTGGGGTGGTATCGTACGTGCGGGTGGTGAGCGGGAGAGTGGCCAGGGGAATGAAGGTGAAGCTCTTTGCGACGCCGGATACTTTTGAGGTGAAGGAAGTGGGCATTTTCACTCCCGGCATGCAGGCAGTGGATGAGCTGACTACCGGCGATGTGGGTTACATCATAGCCAATATGAAGAGTGCCGCCGATGTGAAAATAGGCGACACGTACACAGATCTGCAAAACCCTTGCACGGAGCCTCTGCCGGGTTTCAAGGAGATACACCCGATGGTGTTTTCCGGCATTTACCCCGTGGATTCAGCAGACTACGAAAACCTGAAAGCCGCCATGGCGAAACTGCAGATCAACGATGCGGCTTTCACCTACATGGCGGAGAGTTCGGTGGCTCTCGGATTTGGCTTCCGGTGCGGATTCTTGGGCTTGCTGCACATGGAGATCATTCAGGAGCGCCTAAGACGTGAGTTCAACATGGACGTCATCTCTACTTACCCGTCCGTCATCTATGAAGTCACAAAGACGGACGGCAGTGAGCTTACCGTGGACAATCCCGGGATGCTTCCCGAGACGCAGGAGATCCAGGAGATACGCGAGCCCATGGTGAAGGTGTTTATCATGCTGCCTAGCGAGTACATCGGTGACATGATGAGGCTGGTCATGGAGAAGCGCGGCGAGGTGGTGCACACGGAGACGATCGACGACACGCGCGTCATGCTCACCTGTCGCATCCCCATGGCGGAAATTCTGGTGGATTTTAACGACAAGCTTAAAAGCATCACTCGCGGCTACGGAAGCATGGATTACGAGTTTGACGGCTATAACCCCGCCCAGCTCGTGAAGATGGACATGCTTATTGCCGGCGAGCCTGTGGACGCTTTTTCGATGATTGTACACCGTCAGCGTGCCGAAGCGCAAGGCCGCGAGCTTGCTCTCAAGCTGAAAGAGGTTATTCCGCGACAACTTTTTACCGTGGCGATTCAGGCCTGTATAGGCGGCAAAATCATCGCCCGTGAAAGCATCTCGCCCATGCGGAAAAACGTGACGGCAAAATGCTATGGCGGCGATGTGACGCGCAAGCGCAAGCTCCTCGAAAAGCAGAAGGAGGGCAAAAAGCGTATGAAGGCCATCGGTCGCGTCAATATCCCGCAGGAGGCTTTCATCAATGTCCTCAAGAGCGGCAACTGAGCTATGGATATCCTTCAAGCCATTGTCCTAGGAATCGTGGAGGGGCTCACGGAGTACCTGCCGGTTTCCTCAACCGGGCATCTGATTATTGCTCAATACTTGCTTGGCATGCAGGAGAGTTCTGCGTTGAGTGCGTTTGAAATTTGCATTCAGGGCGGGGCCATTCTTGCGGTGCTTGGGTTGTATTTTCCGCGCGTGTCGCAGATGTGGCGCGGCCTCTTGGGAAAATGCCCTGAAGGACGGCGACTCATGGTGAATCTCATCGTTGGATTTTTCCCCGCAGCCGTGGTCGGTTTGCTCTGTTCGCGCTTCATTAAAGACTACCTGTTCAACGCCCCCACGGTGATGGTGAGCTGGGCGCTCGGTGGTATCGTCATTCTGCTCTACGTGCGGGCGCGCTGCCATTCCGGTTGCGCTGATTCCGGTATGCCGTTGGAGCAACTCTCCGCGCGCGGGGCGCTTGGGATCGGACTCATGCAGTGCATTGCTATGTGTCCGGGAGTGAGCCGCAGTCTCATGACGATGCTCGGCGGCCTCTGCATGGGGCTCAGCCTTGCGGCGGCGGTGGAGTTCAGTTTCCTGCTCGGCCTCATTACCTTGGGAGCCGCCACTTGCCACGATGCCGTGGCGCATGGTGCGGATATGCTGCAGCAGATTGGCTGGCTGCCGATGCTCGTCGGAACCCTCGTGGCTTGGGCGAGTTCGGTTGTGGCCGTCAAATGGATGGTTTCTTTCCTCCAACGCCACAGCCTTTCGATTTTCGGATGGTATCGCCTCGCTGCCGCAGCGCTCATGCTTTTCCTCATCACACGGGGATTGAGGTAGCAACACTTACCATGATGACGGCTCTAAAGACACCCCTGCATGTGTTAATGATCCGAAAAAATCCGCGCCGGGGGCGCCATTATTCCCAAACGTACATCGTACATCATACCTCGTACATAGCAACCGCATTTTCCAATGCGGTTGCTGTGCCTTGACACGCTGCGGTGCATGTGCTAGCATGACTGCGTCAACTTACGCCTGAACAATGACAGAACACACGATACGCGGGAAGAAGGTTTTTGAAGATGAAATTGAAGCATTGCGGGTCATCGGAGCTCAACTGGATGACTCATTCAACCAAGCTGTGGAAGCCATGAAAAACGCCGTCGAGAGCGGTCATAAAATTATCGTGGTAGGGGTAGGAAAAAGCGGGCTTGTGGGCAACAAAATTGCCGCGACATTGACCTCCACCGGTGCTCCTTCTGTGGTACTGGACTCCATGAATGCGATGCACGGAGACTTAGGCATCGTGCAGGACGGCGATGCCTGCATTGCCATGTCCTTCTCCGGAGAAACTTCTGAGCTGCTCACGCTGCTTCCCTTTCTGAAGCGTTACGAAATGCCCATCATCGGCATGACAGGGAAACCCGGTTCTACCTTGGGACAGCTTTCAGATATTGTGCTGGACACCTCGGTGCAGCGTGAGGCCGATCCGCTGAATCTGGCGCCCACATCGTCTTCCACAGCCATGCTGGTGATGGGCGATGCGTTGGCGATGGCGTTGCTGGAGGCACGACACTTCACCAAGGAGGATTTCGCACGCAGTCACCCAGGTGGATCGTTGGGGCGCGCGCTGCTCACCCGCATCTCGGATATCATGCGCAAGGATTTGGCGATTTTGCCGAGTGAGGTGACTGTCATGGACTGCTTGGTGGCCATGACGAAGGCGCGCAGCGGCGCCTGCGTGCTCACCAAGGAAGATGGCACGCTGGCCGGCATCTTCACGCACGGCGACTTTGCGCGTACCTTCCAGTTGCATCCGGATTGCGGGAGTCTTCCCGTAGCACAGTTTATGACGGTTTCCCCTGTATTTGTGCAGGCGGATCAGCTGGCCATTGCGGCTGTCAAGACATTGCGCGACCGCCGCATTGACGATTTGGTGGTGCTTGATGCTCAGAATCACCCGGTCGGACTCATTGACACGCAGGACCTCGTGCGTCTCAAACTCATTTAAGGATTTAGCGCGCGGGCTATTGTGGAGCAGGCGCGGCGGGAGTTGCCGGTTGGGGCGGTGCTGCAGTCGCTGTGGAGCGACGCCGCTGCGTGCGTCGCGCGGCTTTTTTGGACGCCTGATGCAATTGCACATCGAAGGCCTTCTCCGGCTGATCGGCCCAAGATTCGCAAGTCAGCTGACCGGTCAGCGAGCCGTCTTCGGATAAGGAGAGGCGCATGATGCCATCCTGCTTATCGAAAACCTCAGCTGTAGCCACGTCCGGATCATAACGTCCGCTGTACACGTGCACCACGCAGGAAATGGGCGCATCGTTTTTCGGAGCAGCCTCGCACCGTCCCACAATACGAAGCTCCGCCTGCGGAAGATCCGTGTCGGAAAGGGTACCGACAAATTGCAGCGAATCGGGAAACTTTTCAGCGCGCGAGATGCGCAACGTGAACTTGCCGAAGGCATCCCCCCGTTTCCACTCACCCGTGTAGGCGGCGGAATCGTAGAAAAATTTAGAGCAGGCGGTTTCCCAGGTCTTGCGGCTTTCCTCGCGAGAGGCGGCCTCCTGTTGGGCTGCTTTTTCAGCTTCTTCTCGGCGAGCCTGAGCCTGCAGCATGCGCGTGCGTACGGCAGCTTCACGGCCCTCAATATAAGGCTTGGCTGCGGAGTTGAATGCTTCTATTTTTTCGCGCAGCAAAGCGCGCTGCTTCACCTCAAAACCATCCGTAATCACCAAAGCGTCCTGGGGCAGGGCACGCTCCGGGACAAGGGGCAGCAGACTGCGCAAGGGTTGAGTGTCGAAGCTGATATCGCTCATCGACCAATGGTCATCGACGCGAGAGGCGACGAGTGAAGCAGGGATCTCAACTGTCGTTTGGGCCGGAGTACGCAGACGGTAAACGGGGCGCTCAGCCAGCTGCTTGATCTCATCGGCAAGTTTTTGCAGATTCTCGGGGAGAGGTTTGACTGCACGGTCTTCCTCAGTGATGCTGTTGACATCAGCCCCCACCTGCAGCAGGTAAGCCGACTCCGGCAACATGGCACGGTTTACGGCATCGTTGATTCCCTTACGTTCGGTATTGAAAATGGCCGGCGCATCCTCCGCGCTGTACAAATCTTCCTCTACGCTGAGCATGGCGCGGGCCGTAACCATGACCTGACCATCTCCCTTTTGCGTGCAAGTCATCTGCACATCCCCCAACTTCACCATCGGGAAATCTCCCAATAGAGGCAGCAGGCTCAGTCGCACATCTTGCATCTCCGGCTCCGCCGGCACTGTCGCTTGCAGGGGTATGCCCACATCCTGTTTTTCAACACGCGCAGACTCTTGCTCCTTCCCGTCCTTGCAACCTGTCGGCAGGGCAAGCGCGACAGTCACTGCGAGCAGTATCTGCGTCGCTTTCTGTTTGCTCCTGATCATGCCTACTTCTGTCAACCGCCAGATGCGTATCATCCCTCCATCGGGTGGGCTGGCTGGGGGCTAATTTCCGTCAGCCACGATACCGGGCAAGCAATTTCCCGTACGCTGCCAGTGCCGCAGAGCAATTCCTGCATAAAATGCGAGTAGCAGCAGTATCAACACATACACAAACGTAAGCTTGGAACCGCCGCCACGTTCATATTTCTTAACAAGCTTGTCTAAATCGGCCCCGCCCCCAGCCGTGCCACCGGATCCGCCCGCTGAAGCCGCTTTCTTCATCACGCGAGGTTTTGTTGCCGTATGTTGTGCCGCTTCTTTGGCCGGTGCCGACTGAGTAGTCTTCGGAGCCTCCGTGTGCTGTTGAACCTGCTGGGGCTGGGCGGCAGGCATGCTTGCCGGATCCAGAGTAATGCATGCCGCGCCGAGCATGTACTCGGCGCCGGGAGTCATGTATTCCGCTTGCACGCGGCGCCCGTTTTGCAAGGTACCATACTGGCTCTGCAGATCCTCGATCACATACCCCTGAGGCTGGCAGACGATGCGCGCGTGGGCCGGAGCAAGCCCGCCAACGCCGGGCAACGCAAGTTGACACGTGGGCGCACTGCCCACCACCACCGCCCCTCCCGGCGCCACCGGAAGTTCGTAGGTGTAGAAATGATTTGGCTCTCTAATAAGTATACGAGGCATAACTAGATGTGACTAGTATGCCATAACTTGCTCTGCCCTGCAAGGCAAATATCCGGAGTAACCCATATCCGTCCCAGGAAAAAAAGCGATCTCGACACGCAATCCATTTACGATTTTCGATTTACGATTTACGATTTTGGAATTTAGCGCGCCTGTGGCGCGGAAATTTTGCGAAACAGGTCCAGAGGGATGTGGTGGAACCATGCGCGAGTGTGGTTAAAAAGGGGCAGTGGTGTCTAGCGGTGCCTATGTACGACGTACGAAGTTGGATGTACGATTGCAAACCGGGTTCGACACCTTGCTGACTCATTTCCTTCATTCATAGGAAATGCCTGGGAAATGAGTTGAATGAGCACGGAGAAAATTTTATTGGGACGAGTGTGGAGTAACCCATATCCGTCCCAGAAAAAAAAGCGATCTCGACACGCAATCCATTTACGATTTAGAAATTTGGCGAGCCTCCGGCTCGCGAAGATGCGGAGCGTAAGCAAAACGGCCGACGGCTGTAAGTCAGTTTGGCCAAAAGCGCGGCTTTTGCCCCGCAGGGGTGAGGAGTTGTGGGGCGACTCCGAAACAACAGTCGTGGGGTGAGCTTGAGGCAAAGGTGATGGATAAAACAGGGCGCGAGGGTGGTTAGAAAGGCGCGGGGATGCGGAGTGGGTGTGCAGAGAAACCTTCAAAACATTGCGTGTTGTCAGTTAGAATGGTTTGAGAGATACGCGATGCCAGCTTGCAGACTTCGTTTCCATCGTCCATTTTCCGTGAAACACATGGAAATGTGAACGGGCATGGAGAAATTTTATTGGGACGGATGTGCATTATAGCACACGTGTCCCAAGAAAATAATGAGGGAGGGTAAGAGAAGACAAAAAAAGGAAGGTTGATTTGTTTCCTCAGAAAA
>CANQSS010000031.1 GCA_947626545.1 uncultured Akkermansia sp.
TCCGCCCCTGCCTTCAACAGGAGCTTGACAATCTCAGCGTGTCCGTTCCCCGCCGCCAACATAAGCGCAGTCCATCCATCCTCATCCGCGGCATTGACATTCGCCCCTGCCTCCGACAGTAGTTTGGCAACCTCCACGTGTCCCTTCACCGCCGCAAACATAAGCGCAGTACCTTTCTTCTCGGTTATGGCATTGACGTCCGCCCCGGCATCCAACAGGAGCTTGATAGTTTCCGCGTGTCCCTCAAGCGCCGCCAACATAAGCGCAGTAATTCCATCCTTGTTCTTGGCATTGATACCCGCCCTTGCATCCAACAGGAGCTTGACGATTTCCACGTATCCCCTTCTTGCGGCCGACGAAAGGGCTGCAAGTCCGCCATCCGTCACAGCATTGACGTCCGCCCCTGCCTTCAACAGGAGCTTGACAATCTCAGCGTGTCCGTTCCCCGCCGCCAACATAAGCGCAGTCCATCCATCCTCATCCGCGGCATTGACATTCGCCCCTGCCTCCGACAGTAGTTTGATAGTTTCCGCGTGTCCCTCCTGCGCCGCCAACATAAGCGCAGTAATTCCATCCTTGTTCTTGGCATTGATACCCGCCCCTGCATCCAACAGGAGCTTGACGATTTCCACGTATCCCCTTCTTGCGGCCGACGAAAGGGCGGCAAGTCCACCATCCTTCACAGCATTGACGTCCGCACCTGCCTTCAGCAGGAGCTTGACAATCTCTACTTTTTTAAGACCCACCGCTGCCCGAAGCGTCGAGGTGAATATGCTGTTCTCAATCTGCGCCTCTACATCCGCCACATTCACATCCGCCCCGGCAGCGATGAGTGAGCGGACTTTTTCTACGGAGGTTTCGGGAGCCACGACTTCTTGGAAGAGCGCTTTACCCAGCCTTGTTTTTTCAGGCATCATGAAGTCTTGGTTCTGTTTTTCTGTGTTATTCATGATATGTTTTGGAATTAAGGGAATTCGGTATGGTTCTATTGAGAAGAAGGAGGAAATGATTTGTTCCTTGAAACGGGTGTCTTTTCGCTAAAGGCCATAATGTCCTCCATGTTTTTGGAGAAGTTTCTTGATCCGGGCTGCATTGTCGTCCCCCAAGCAGTCCATAGGCGTTGCTCCGCGATGGGTCCTTGCATTCACATTCGCCCCATGTTCAACGAGCCATTGGGAAATACTCCAACTTCCCAGTGCGCAAGCAAAGTGCAGCGCCGTGTTCCCCTTTGTCTCCGGCAAGGTTACATCCACATCAGCGCCGTTGCGAATAAGCGGCAATAATGCAAGAAGCCTCCTCTGGTACAAGGCGGACTCGGCGCTCTTGCACTTTAGCGCGCGCAACCGTTTAATCATAACATCAAGCTGTTCTATGTCCGACCAGGACACGTCCTTGTTTGGAAAGCTCCTTCTTTCCTGTTCCTTCCACGCGGCACCACTGCTGCTTTCCTGCCTTTCTTCTGTTTGCTTTTTTAACCCTGGTAAAATAATGTCAAAATTACTTTCCAAAAAAGCTCCTACAACGATATACAAAAAAAATAGAAGGATCAAAACAAAAAAACAACCACAGCCAATGCTATCGCTTGAGCTCCACGATGAATTTCCCGATGAACTCGAATGTGTTCGGATAGGCTCCTGATAACTTTCAGACTGGTGTGGGGCGCTTGTGGTAGTCTCGTCAACCTTTGACGATAAATAATTTTTATTGATTAATCGAAACTGAGGAAGTTCATAAGAGTTTTGCATGACTCTTATGGAATTCCCATTTTTTTCTTCATAAGTAATTATACATCGGTTTCCACTCTGTACCGGGGAACCAATGATTTTTCCTGTG
The DNA here is from genome assembly GCA_947626545.1 of uncultured Akkermansia sp. Classification (GTDB taxonomy): domain Bacteria; phylum Verrucomicrobiota; class Verrucomicrobiia; order Verrucomicrobiales; family Akkermansiaceae; genus Akkermansia. The sequence continues at coordinate 1,834 of CANQSS010000031.1, forward strand.
CTGGTTATCTGGACGGAACGAATAAAAAGGTTGTCTCGGCCTCGCATTCTATAGAGATTAACCGAGCGGTCATCTCTAAGCGTTACAATGACGTCATCGTTCATTCTCTCAGGCAACTCTACTGATTCCGTTTCCCATCAGGCCATTTGATAAGGTAAGAAGAAAATTTTCCCTTATCTTTTTTAGATAAGTTCTTTACACTACAAGGACCTTCTTTCCATGACATTGTGTCTAATGTCCTCTTTTTGAACATTTCGTCCAGTATTTTATTATGTGGTATGAGATGCCACCCTTCTTTTTGTCACTTGCAGGATTATAACATGCCATGACATGCGCCCCGTCTCCATCGTTAGTGGTACGGATACATTCAATGACATAGTTTGCAAGTAATGACGACAGTTTTTGAATATTGTGGATTTTGTTTGCCCTTAGGCAATTTAACGAGTATTTCTCTACACATTTTTATTATAGTTTAATAATAAAATATACTGCGATATGCTTATTTACTCATCATCTTTTGAAGACATACCCCAAAGACTGCGCCAGGTTTCCACCATTGGGGTGAAATAGCGGATATCCTTCGTCAGCCACATCAGTAGGTATATGAAAAATAGAAAAAGCCTTACAAACCACCATATAACTCCCAACGCGAAAAGGACTATCGTCACTGCTACAATGGAAGTATACTTTATTGTTACCCATGCTGCGATAGACGAGTATACGATAATCTTCCAGCACAATTTAAATGGGAAAAGTAGAACTTTCCCCCATGGAAAAGGTTTTTTGGATCCAGTAACTTTTGCCTCTTCCGTTTCATCGGGTATTCCCAATGAAGTTGTTGTTTTATGACTCGCTTCTTGGGGTAAGGCCACTTCACTGTCTTCCTTTAAAGGGCAGTTTTCTGAAACATTACCGCCTTCTATACCCAGAGCGGCGTTAGCTTTGGCAGACTTTCGGTCTGATACAATATTTTCGTTAGACATAATTTTTAGGATTCGTCGAAACTAGGCTTGCGCTTGCTTGCTAATTGGTTATAAGGAATAGAATTATGATGGTAGGTCTTTCTAATATTCTACTGATTTCTTTTCCCCTCAGGCCATTTGATAAGATAAGGAGCAAATCTGTCCTTATCCTTTTTAGATAAACTCTTTATACTATAAGAACCTTTTTTCCATGACGTTGTGTCTAATGTCCCTTTTTTGAACATCTCGTCCAGTATTTTATCATGTGGTATGAGGTACCATCCTTCTTCGCACGGGAACGCAATATATAAATCCTTCCCGGTATACTTCTTAGCTGCAGAATATCGTCCCTTTACCTGAATCATCAGTGTGAGTGGCTTTCCATTCTTCTTTTTGTCACTTGCAGGATTATAATATGCCATGACATCCGCCCCATCTTCATCGTTAGTGATACGGAGACATTCAATGCCATAGTTTGCAAGTAGTGACGACAGTTTCTGAATATTATGGATTTCCTGCCCCTTAGGAGACATATCCTCGTATGGGATGAATTCAAGCCCCAACGAAGTGGCTATATTTTCACCCTCTGCTATTTCACATTCTCTTAGGGAGCCATTGAATTCCGCTTGCTTAGTCAATTTTATTAAAACGTCCTCATCGTTTGCTGACACTGTCGCGTACAGCTTGCCTTCGGCATATTCTACATAGAAAGAAAATCTTTCACTGCTTTTATTTATGCCAAGTAACGGAACATCAGAATTTTCTAATTTTTTCTTCAATTCACATGCATTTATTGAATAAACAAAATTTTTCTTTCCGATATTAAATACAAACCAGTAATCTGCTCCTTCCTTAGCAGCTTTCCCTAATTTGCAGATCCTGATGTTGACCCAGCATCGTTCATTGTTCATGGACGATGCTGTTTTGGAGCGAACCGCGTATTTATAAGACGTTTTCATAAAATAAGACATTCAAACGAGGCTAAAAGTAATATCAATTACTTACTATCAACTCATTCCGTCTCAGCTCCAACGTCCTCACCGCCGATTTCATCGGGGTCGGCATCCTCCGGCTCCAGTTGATATACGGCATCATGCATGTTACAGGAAACGTCTGTAAAGATCTCCCCCGTTTTGTAGTCCAAATAGAAGGAGTATCTTGGGCGATCCTGTTCGATGCCCATGATGGCGACGAGGCATTTCTTAAATGCCTCGTACAGCTCAGTCGCCGGGGCGGAGTACACGTACGTGTGTCCATCGATGTCGCATACGAACCAATATTTTTCTCCATCTTTGACAGCGTTTTCAAGCATGGCTGTTCCTATGTTCATCCAACACCGTTCATCATTCATAGACGTTGCGGTTTTGGAGCGGATTGCATATTTGTGAGGTGCTTTCATCATATTTTATAGTTGATTAAAGTTGAATGAAGTCATTTTCAATTACTTGTTCCCGGTACACCCTGGGTCGGCATCTTCCGACTCAAGTTGATACACGGCATCATGCATGTTACGGGAAACGCTCGCAAATATCTCCCCCGTTTTGTAGTCCAAATAGAAGGAGTACCTTGGTTGATCCTGCTTGATTCCCATGAGGGCGACATTGTATTCCTCAAATGCTTCCTGCAGCTCAGCCGCCGGGGCAGAGTGCACGTACGTGTGTCCATCGATGTCGCATACGAACCAATACTTATCTCCGCTCTTAGCGGCTCTTTCAAGCTTGGCTGTTCCTATGTTCATCCAACACCGTTTGTCATTCGTAGACGTTGCGGTTTTGGAACGGACTGCATATTGATATTTCTTAGTCATCATATGGTTTTTTGTGGTTGTGGTAAAGTGTTCAGAGAGTATTATTGTCATCCATAAGCGAGGATTTTTTTAATGAATCACACGTGTATGTGATTATTTCTTCTACAAATATGTTAGTTTTTTAGTGTTATCAATCGGATTTTATTAAGCACCCCGATGGGGTATTCAACAACGACTTGCGAAGATGTGATATCTCCGCCAATATCTCCTGAAGAGAAATATCTGCAAGAATTGAGATCCGTGTACACCTTAATCCGAAATCGAGAGCGATGCATTTCCAAGGCTTCCATTATCTTGACATCCTCTATGCTTGGCAAGGACACGACAAGGGGTAAATCATGTTGCACTCGAGAAGTACTCCTCCTCGCAGATGGAGGTGATGTGGCGACGCTTGGCGACAACTGAATACTCCCCATAAGCTCAGCGAACTCTTCTTCCATGCCTTCAGGAGCTTTATATTGTACCGTTTCATCATTTTCCACCGGGGAAATTTGCTCTTCTTTTTGCTTCCTCTGATCTTCCCATGTGACAAGTACATCTTCCATATCTACATCCCCTTCTTCAAAATCGAATATGGAGAGGGGATAATCTTCGTTGCTGTTCAAATACTCTTCCGATTTAAAAATGGGGCATAGTTTCCCATATAGATTTTCGGTCTGCAAGGATATAGTCCTTAGTAAGCTTGAATTCTTTTCTCTCGCAGAGCCTATGATTAAGATTCCTCCTTGTAATTGACGTTGTCTGACATAATAGGGATCGCCTTTCATATTATTTCTCACACCCAATATGAGCCCGTTCTCTTTGTCCAAAGTATGAGGAGATACGACAACGGAAGCCTCGCTCTCATAAATGAAACGCTCTTTCGGCATAAGGTCTACCTCTGCTGCATGCGTGCTAACCTTCGTTAAAAAGCTTTGTACATCAGTGCGTTCTCTATATCCTTTCCCGTATTGCGGATTACCGCTACGGAAAAAGATGTTTCCTTCCTTGCGCCCTAAATCATAATTTAGCAGAGCTTGGCCAGGCTGTGTAAACCTTGCCGGCTCATTATTGCCATCGCTCAAGAAGTACCCCGTTTCCGATTCCGCGAGCAACATACAAATACGACAAGTAAACTGGTTTTTTGCCTCGCCATCCAATGCCCCATCACGCAGTGTTTGCGTAGCAAGTATCAGATGAACGCCAAAAGAACGGCCTCGCCGTGCCAAATCATTGAGTATTTTCTTCGCCTCTTCTCCATATTTTCTGTCATTGCAAAGGACTTGGAACTCATCGGCAATGACAAGATAACGGCACAAAGAATTTCCGGTTTTTCTTCTGTACTCCGGCAAATTCTCGACGTCTGCCTTTTTAAATAACTCACCTCTTGTCTCTGCTTCCTTTGACAACCACTTCAATGATTCTAAACCAAATTCCGGATTGGAACCAATTGAGAGAGCCAAAACATGGGGCAGTTTTTTATATGGCGCAAATTCTGTACCCTCCTTAAAATCCAACAAGACAAGCCGTAATTCTTCAGGAGAATATCGCTCCGATAGGGAACAAATAATCTCATTAAGCAGAACACTTTTACCCGACCCAGTCGCGCCACCCACCAAAATGTGATTGGACTTCATCCCTCGCCCAATGCCTAGTTCAAGGAACTGAGGTTTCCCTTTGGGCGTCGTACCTATTATGCATCTCAGACCCTCTGCCGAATTACCCTTCCACAGTCCACCCGCATCCTCGTCTACCAGTACACCGCTCTCAAATTCACGTTGTGTTTCCAGCAGAATCTGAGCTTCCTTTTCGGTAGGAAGTGGGTAACTGAGCGGAACCGTTCGCGGTCCATTTTTTTCAGGGTTCCGATCTGATGCTGTAAGAGTAAGCTCGCCAGCCATCATCTTACGCTGCCCCATATTGCTGGAATTTCCTAGGACAAACTGAGAAAGTCCTTCTAACTCAATATATTTATTCGAACAAATTACAAAGTATATTCCGTTCTGCGCAGCTACACTTGTTCGAAGTAATTTTGCAATGGCATCCTGCTCCTCTGACAAACCTACGTTATTCCTCGGACTCAGAGCCGCCCAGTTTGCTATCAAAACGACATTGATAGCAGCCTGAGCGCAATTTGCACCGGCAGAACACCTCCATTCATATGACTCAACCGGATTTTTTTCTAAGATATCCTCAAGGCGATTGATCAATGAGCGCAGTGATTCTCTTTTTTCAACTACGGAACCATATAATGTGTTAGGAAGGATTTTCATCGCCCCGAGGCGTTCGACATCCACCCTATGAATAGCGAGCGACTTCTTTGTATCCATGGCGTAAATGCGAAATAGGATCGAGGCCGCCGTTTCACACAGGAGCGCATGTTCTGATTGATCGTAGGTCCTATCATGAGGTGGGCACAAAATCAAACCACGGTATTCCGTCCAATTCCAAAAATACGGCAAGGCAACATCCAATTCGGATATTTTTTCTACGCCAATGCCTACAGGATCCGTAAAGGCTCTTTTAAGGGGAGATATTGAACGGAAGGCCTTTTTAACATTTTGAGTCAACACCGCCCAATCAGCGCATGCAAAAGTAGCCTCCGGCCACTGATCACATATCCCTTCTTTCACCTGCGATACGAGCTTTTTATACAAATCATCGTAATACATAAACACTAATTCCTGATTCCATTTTGCACTCGGTTTACTTGCACTGCTCTTTGAAATTTTCTACTCTTTTTTTCTCTAGATGATTTAATATCCGTTCTCTTTTCTCATCTCTTTCTTTCTCTATCAAGGCACGTCTTTCATTCCAGAATTTATCAGCCATATTTCTCCGCTCCTTTTCTAACTGTCCAAGCAATTGTTCTTTTACAGTAGCAGAAAGTTTAGGTAAAAGACGGAAACATGAGCAATAATCCGCCCATAGTTTCGTGCCTTTGTTTGCAGAAAATTTTTTGTACAATTCTTCTGCAGTGGTTTCATCCATATCTTCTGAGGAGAATAGGGTATACAGGAGTAGTTTAAACTGGGCATCTGTACTCGCTTTTTCGATATATCGATGAATCTGATCCATACTTTTTCCTTCCAATATGTCTATAATTGCCAGCAAATACTGCGCTTCAACATAATGAGTCTTTTGAATTTTTTGCAAAAAATTCCGAGCAAGTTCATGCTGTTGAATCCCTATCGCCTCCCGGGCTGCGGTAAGCAGTTCCTCCTCGTTAGAAGGGATAAACGATTTAATGCGGTTTTCGTTTTGTTCCTGAAGCGTCATATTACGTTTATTGTTTATTCTCTTTCATTGTGTTAATTGAGCGTAGAGGCAACCCTCTGATGCAGACCATTGAATCCATAATTTCGCCTTTTCTTTATCCTGTTTTACAAACAAACCTTTGCTGTAACAATACCCGATGGCATATTTTGCAAATGGCGATCTCCTCGCCTGTTGTACCAATGCAAAAAAACAAGGCATCTTAGTTGAGTCAATTTCCGATTTTTCCAAGATCCGACCAAAAGCTACCACACTTGTCATCTCTCGACTGAGATCCGAGTCATTGTGATGTTTATAAATGGAGGTGAGATCTCCCCCTTTGACTTTCCACAAATTATGATAGAATTCATTCCATCCGCCTTTATAATCCAAAAGCCGGATAATTCCCATTGCTGAATCAGAACTTACTTTGCTCATCAACTCATCAACTTCGTTTTGATTTCCACGAATGAATTTGTTGTCCTTTTCTCCGAAGAACAGTCGCCCCCATTTCTTGTTATGGTGCAAAATATCGTAAAGAGCTACAAGAGATCCACGTTCAAGTTTGTCCTGATCAGTGCTACTAATCTTACCTTGCTTCATTATCTCCTTGATTAGGGTCTTCAGAACATCTAGGAATTCTTGACCAAAATCACCCACTGCATGGAGATCCACAGAACGAGGCAAATAAAGTTCCCGAGCATCAAATTCGTACAGACGAGCCTCTTTTTGCACTTCTGGAGCATTCCATGGTGTAAGTTTACATAAAAGTTGCTCCACACGGGCGAGCTTTTGTATGTTTCCTGATAGAAAAAGCAATTTTCTCTGCTGTTCCAATTTCTCCCGACATTTTAAATAAATAGGAAAGAGCCTGATGTAATCAAAAGCCTCTGCAATAGTACACGATTCCTCCATATTATTCATATTAGTGACTTCGAATATTAGTTATTCTTTGATTATGTTTTTGTGTCTCTTCCTCCATTTTCAGGGCATACCGTTTTAAGAAAGTACTCGCTTTTTCTAAATTATTTATATTCGTTTTCAGTCCGGATAGAACAATTCCGGCGACTTCTTTGAATTGTAATGACTGCTCATCTTTCCAGCTATTAACACTGCTGATCTTTGTGTAAATATTCTGAGCAATTGTTTTCATTTCCCTTTGCCAATTATTCATTGAATCGGCAACTCCTTTAAGATCCTCGGTTGTCAGCTGTATAGGCATGGCTTACATTCCTCTCATTTGGTTTGAAAAATTATTTCGCAACTCATCCTGCATATCAGCATATTTCCTCAGCGAGTTTTCCATAGTAGAAAGTTGCTCAATATATCCGGAAATATTTGTCTGAGTTGATTTAATAATCGTGATGAACAATTCATATTGGGGATCCTTCCATGTGTCCCCCAAAGAAGAAGCTTTCATTTTTATTTTGTAATGGAGATCTTTTAATTCATAGGTCCAAAGTTTTAAAGCAGCACATAGATCATGCAATTCATGCGGCGATAATTGTATTTTTGCCATATTTATGATTCTTATTAATTTGAGCTTCAAGAAGAATATTTTACTACTGCATTCAAGCCACGTCCACGGACTTTCTGTCGCCCTTCATTTTAGAAGAGCGCTCACCTCTTTTTTTAGCAGAGATACGCGCAATAATAGGCTTCACATCGGCGCCTGCCGATATGAGAACGCTTTTCATCCGTGTACACGCCTCGTTTGTAAGATCTGCTCTTCCCTGGCATAAAAATAGGAGAGGAGAGGTTTGCTCATTATCCAACTCATTCACATCCACACCATTCTCAATAAGCATCTCCAAGATATTAACTCTGCTTTGACTGCTCAGACGTCCATCGTTATGCAAAAGTATCCACAAGGGAGAATCGTCTTGTTTCAATGGTAAATGATAAAAGAGCTCCGCGGCATTTCTGCCACGAGAAGAGCAGTTCTTATATCCCTCTAAAAAAATTTTCACTAAGTTTTCTACACTGGCACTACAGCGGTCACATTCATTTCGCAGGAGCATTTGCAGGACTCCTTCCTTGGAGTTTGTCTTGGATAGGATGTCGCTGCCGCTATCCATAAGTCTCTTCAATATTTTGATGCAGCAGTCGCTATCCAATAAGCCTCTATTCTGCACTAAATAATGGAGAGCAGTGAATCCGTCATTTTGGCGAAGGTTAACATCCAACTTTTTTTTGATCAATACATTGACCATTTCCAAAACCACTTCACCAGGCAAATCTGCTCTATTTCTGATGACCTCATGCAACAAACTTTCTCCATTTTTTCCCGTGCATGCGTTTAGTTTTTCATGTTTTATAAAAAGTATTTCAAAGAACCCCCATATCCACAGAATAAACAAGAAGGGAATTCCTCCAGTTAAAATAAAGAATAACGACAGAAAAAATTTAGTGAACCCCAACTTATATTGCATGTAGTAAATGTTATGGAATCCTGCCCAACCCCATAGCACTACTAACCAGCGATAAAGTGAACGATTCTTCCTGTACGATTTAAATTTTGGGAAAAATTGGCACTTATACGCAATAATTCTCTTCTTCGAAATATCTGTGTTCATAGCCTTCTTAATACTCCACTCTTACTACGATCATTTCTTCTTACCAAAATTTACTTCATAAAGAGCTCGTAGAATACCCCATATCACAAGTATTGGGTAAAAAATGGCATACAGAAATCCACTTTTTTGGACAACCTGCAACTTTTCCGATAGGTTTTTAGTTATATATTCTGGCTTAATATCTTTTTCTTTTTTCTCTGGATCAAGATGACCAGCTAGCCAGAGCAATTCCACAATTTCCTCCGAGTAAAGTGATCTGTTTTTGTTAACGGCTACGGCGCACTCAAATCCAACTCCATGCTCGACTAAACAACGTATAATTTTTCCTTTGCTTTCCCTTGTATCGTTTCTTCGAGCAATTGAATCAAATGCTTCAGAATAAGATGGTACTATCGTCAACGAATCGAGCAACATTTTAATAACACCGGCATTTGCTCCAGCTTTAATGGCTTTATCGATAACACTAGGAGTGATAATTACGCCTTCGTGGATGAATTTCTGAATGTCCTCTGCGGTGCTTTTCTCCGATAGGGCGTCAAATAGACGGTTTTCCGAGGATTTTTCCCTTTCGTTCATACTTTCCCTCTTTCAGTAAAGATATTGCCTTAAATTTGTGAAGAATCTACCGTTCCATATTTTGCTAGCGTGCATCGGAAGGAGGGCATAATTACTGTTTGTCGCCTCTTTTTCCGAAGGCTTGGGGGTAGGCCCAGCCTCTAGGATAATCGTCAGGTCGAGGTACTGGTTTGCCACTTGGAGACCACTTGAATAATTCCCACGCTCGGAACTTGAGTATATCTTGAATTTGCTTATCAAAATCGCTCAACGATGCAATCGCACTCGGAAGGAGAACAAGATTGGCAATGCAGGTGTGATAGCGCGTGTCATAACAAGTCTGTTCCCAAATATGGCATGTTGTATAACTCCGGGGAGCCAAGTTATACCTTTTTGCAGCCATGGCCTTCATTTGGGCATTTGGATATGTATTGTCATCCAAGTATTCGTCTCCCTTCCACCCTCGCTTTTCATGAGCGTGTTTCCGACGGATATGGGGATGCTTTGCCTGCCTTTTGTCCTCCTCAAAATCTTCCGCCGTCGCAAAGATAGCCGTCTTTGCGATAAGCTCGGCAAGAAGTTTCCGTTCTTTTGATTTCAGAGCATTTTCCAACTCCTTCTCAGCGGAAATCTCTTCTATTTTTTTAATCTCCCCAATCTTTCCGTTCTTTTCGCGCTTTAATTTGCAGATGGTATTTTCCTCTTCATGAAGGTGGCATTCAGATAGGCTATGCACTAACTCCCCCGTCCCGTACTGGATGTAGAAACTGTAGGCGTCTCTTCCTTTGCTTCTTTTTATCCTGACTTTTTTTTCTTTGAATGTTTCAAGAAGTTGCTGCGAATTGAGGTAATAATCGAATTCCTTGTCTCCTACGTAGCAATGAAAATAGTAATCTTCTTTACCCAACTTTGCTGCTTTTTTGAGTTTTTCAACACCAATGTTCATCCAGCAGAGGTCAGGGCGCCGATCTGTCGCCCTTCTTGACCTTACAATAAACGAAGGATTTGATTTGTTAGCCATATTAAAAGGAAATTCTAAAATTTAATCTTTACCAAACAGTTTCATCATTTCCTCCCGCTTCACTTCGGGATGACGCTCGCAATAGGAATCGATATAGTCGAAAGCATTGGTCTTATTATCACTTTCGCGGGAACTGGGATCAGCACCGGCGTAGATAAGGGCCTTTATACAATCGAAGTCGACACCCGTGTTACGTTGAAAAATTGCCACGAGGGGAGTGCTGCCATAATTATCTCTGGCATTCACGTCTGCTCCGTGCAGGATGAGGGCTTCAACGGCTCCACGTGTATAAGCGAAATGCAGGGGAACGGTTCCCTGGTCGTCGCTGGGCTGGTTTGGATCCGCGCCCGCCTCACACAGAGCAGTGACAATGGCAGGCGCCTCATCATCTGTTCTCCTGGCTGCGAGCTCCAGCGGCGCATGCGCGGCGTCATACGGAGGATCATCCTGATCTTCGTCGCTTAAGTCATCCCAACAAACGCAGGCATTCACATCCGCCCCGGCATCGATCAAAGCTTTAATAGCAGACAGGCCTGCACCGCTGTCTATAGCAACCTGCAGAGGAGACATGCGGTCTTGATCTTGCCTCTCATTAACCTCCGCGCCGGCAGCAAGGAGTCTGTGTATTTGTTCGACTGTGACAGCCGCATTTTTCAGGGTTTCGAACAGTTTTTCCGTTGCCGTATTCATAAGCGTACTTCATGAAGATTTTCCATTATAATCGAGTTCTGTTGTTGTCGATAACCATCCCTTGATGCTTCTTTCTCTACCGATTTTACTTCCACATGTTTCTGCTTCATCGAAGAGTTTACCGAATTTAGAATCCGCATGCAAGCAAAATATGACACTCCAACGAAATTTACCAGACCTACGTTGAGAAAGCTTCTTCCGCAAGAAGAGGTAACCCGCAAAAGCCCGTAAAATGCCTCGTTTTCAAAAAAACAAACTAGCTCATAATCAACAAAATAAATCGAAAATGGCTCGGATTCTAAATACGTATCACAATGAAGACGAAATCTGACAGAAAGACGGAGCTGGCAGCGGTAGAGGTGCTGCGGCAGACGGGTGTGGATGTGTTGGAAGCGGCGTTGGTGGCCAAGAGGGCGCTGGAAGCGGGGAGGGGACGCGTGAAGCGCGCCATGGCGTGCATTGAGGCGGGGGAGGAAGAACTGCGGCGGCGTGAAAAGACGGTCACCTTTGCTCGGGCGGTAGAGGTGGCGTTGGAAGCGAGAAAAGGCCGGCGGGCGCGGACGTTGAGCGACTTCCGCGGCATCACGAGGCGGTTCATGAGACGGTGCAAGGGCCTGGCGACCAGGCGAATGCGCAGCATCTCCGCCGAGGAATGTAAGGAATACATCAATCAAGCTTTCGACACACCGAGGCAGCGGAACAAAGCAAGGCTCATCCTCAGCGGGGTCTTCTCCACGGCGTGCAAGCGAGGCTGGTGCGCAGAGAACCCGGTGCGCAAGGTCGAGCCGGAACGGATCGAAGAAAAGCGCATCAGCATCCTGAAGACGGAGGAAATTAGGCGGTTGATGCACACCGCCGAGACCTTCGAGGGCGGCGCCTGCCTCGCCGCGACCGCCATCATGCTCTACGCGGGCGTGCGCCCGAACGAAGTGGAGCGGTTGCGCTGGAGCGATGTGCGGCTCGATGCTGGCGTCATCTGCATTGCTCCGCACCACAGCAAGACCGGCGGCGCACGGCATGTCACCATCTTCCAACCCTTGGCACGTATCCTGGAGCGCATCCGGCGTTCCGGGGACGAGCGGATTTGCCCGTCGAACTGGCGTCGTCTCCGCGCACGCCTGCACCGGGAGGCAGGTTTCACCAGCTGGCAACCGGACGTACTGCGGCACACCTTCGCCACGCACCACCTGGCCACCTTCCGCAACTACGCCGAGCTTCAGCTGGAAATGGGCCACCGTTCGGCGGAGCTGCTGCGCACGCGCTACATCGCCATGGAAGGAGTGTACCACCGGGAATAATGCCTGCACAGCGCGAAAAGAGGAAATCGCGCTACATCGCCATGGAAGGAGTGTACCACCGGGAGGAATCACTCTTGATCGGCTAAGGAAAGATTAAATTTCTTTCGTCTGAATGATTGATCAGCAATACATCCCGATTAGTTGCTTTTTTACGAAGACGTCCAATAAGAACAAAAGTAAAAAGCCCGACCAGGGCAAACGCATTTGAGAGACAGCAATCATATTGACTAATATCCACGTTTATACGTATCAAAAATCATGACAACAAGCGGTTATCATGATAATGGCTCTAAAGGGATTTCAGCATACATGAATGATCCGAAAAAATCTACGCAACGCGCACATTATTAATAAATCGTACATCGTACATCGTACATCGTAAATAGGCAGACGCATTTTCTAATGCGTCTGCCCTGAATGCCCGATAGGGAAATTTGACTTGCCAAAAGAGGGGAAAGGGGGTAATGTTCCCGAATGGGAATGGGAACTCAATGTGTGCAGCGTACCTCTGACATAGGGAATCTCATACGGCAACGGCGCAGAGAAACGGGATATACGATCCAACAACTGGCGGAGTTGTTGGGGTGCAGCACACGTTTTCTCAGTGAGGTTGAGCGTGGAAAAGAGGGCGCTAGCATAGGACGAGTGCTGCAGATTGCCGCGTCTCTCGGGTTAGAGATGCGCATGGGGAAAAAGTCAGTGCGCTGAGATCATGAACATGCCAACTTACGATTTGGGAGCGCACACCGGATTCGAGAGGTTCGACTCGTAGAAAAGATTTCAATACTCAAATTCAACATCATAAAGCATCATGGATATTCAATATCTGCTCTTTCTGCAAAACCTGAGGGAATCGATGGACGGCGCCCTCAACGGCTTTTTCCTGCAAATCAGCGATTGGTCGTTCGGCATTTTCGTCTGGATGCTGGCCTGCGTCATGTTCTGGTCGGTGGATAAAAAAGTCGGCAGTTTTCTGTTCCTGAACATCGGGTTCTCGCGATTTCTGATGCAGACGCTCAAGTTGACGTTTTGCGTCTATCGACCATGGATACGCTCGGAACAGATCATGCCCATCGAGAAGGCCTCCGGCTATTCCTTCCCGAGCGGGCACTCGATTACGGCGACCGCCAATTACGGAACACTCATCGAGAGGTATCGGCAGCACCGTCCCCTGTGCGTCTTCCTCGTCCTCATGATCCTGCTCACCATGTTTTCGCGCAACTACATCGGTGTTCACACGCCGCAGGATGTCGTGGTGGGGCTGCTGCTGGGCATCGTGGTGGTGGTCTGTGGGGCGCGCGCGTGGGAGTGGTTGGAGGCGCACCCGACCAAAGATTATCTGCTGCCTTGCATCGGCGGGCTGTTGGTGGCTCTCTTCCTTGTTTACATTTCCGTGAAGTCTTACCCCACGGATTACGTGAACGGCAAACTCATCGTGGATCCGCAGAAGATGATGATTGATGGCTACAAGGATGCCGGGCGGCTGCTGGGCGTGACGGTTGGTTGGTTCCTGGAACGTCGATTGGTGAACTTCACGCTGGCAGTGCCGACAGCGCGCAGGGTGGCGCGAGCGTGCTTCGGCGTGCTCCTGCTCCTGCTTTGGGAGAGGTGCGCCATGCCAACTATGACGACAGCCTTCTCCTCGTCATGGGCGTATTTCTTTGCTTGCTTTTTGGAACTCATCCTTCTGCTTTTCCTCTATCCGCTGTGCTTTGCGCGAGAGAAACGGACCGCAGTTGCTTGACTTCCCGCGCAATCTGATCTGCTGCCGGGCAAAAGCGCGACTTTTGCCCAAACTGACTTGCCGCCGCCGACCGTTTTCGCGCGCAAGCGCGGGAACTTTATAAATCGTACATCGTACATCGCACATCGTAAATAGGTAAACGCATTGCTAATGCGCTTGCCTTGGCTTCTTGGGCTTGCAAAATGGGGGAAAATAGGTAGAATGATCCGACAAGAGGCAACGTATGAGCAACGAGACGATCCCGGTGTACCTGCAGGAGAACCCGAGCAAAATCCAACGCATGTTCGGGGACTACTATCTGGAATACGCCTCGTATGTGATTCTTGAACGCGCCGTGCCGCACGTGGACGATGGGCTGAAACCCGTGCAGCGTCGCATCCTGCACTCCATGGAGCGGATGGATGACGGACGCTTCAACAAGGTGGCCAACATTGTGGGCGATACGATGAAGTACCACCCGCACGGGGATGCCTCCATCGGAAGCGCGCTCGTCACCCTCGGACAAAAGAATTTGCTCATCGAGACGCAGGGGAACTGGGGCAACATCCTGACGGGTGATGCCGCTGCGGCGCCGCGCTACATTGAGGCGAGGCTTTCCTCCTTTGCCAAGGAAGTGGTGTACAGCCCGAAGGTGACGCAGTGGAAACTCAGCTACGACGGACGCAACAAGGAGCCGGTGGCTCTGCCGGTCAAGTTCCCGCTTCTGCTGGCGCAGGGGGCGCTGGGCATCGCCGTGGGGATGAACTGTCTCATCCTGCCGCACAATTTCAACGAGATTATTGAGGCCGCCATTCATTACTTGCGCGGGGAGGAGTTCGAGCTCTACCCCGATTTTCCCACGGGCGGCTTGCTGGACATCTCCGGCTACAACGATGGCACCGGCAACAGCCGCCTGCGTTGCCGAGCCCGACTCGACACCTCGATCAAACGACTCATTCGCATCACGGAGATACCCTACGGCACCACCACCGAGTCGCTCATCCAGAGCATCGAATCCGCCTTGGAAAAAGGGAAGATCAAGCTGGCGAAAATTGAGGACAATACGGCGGCAGAAGCCGACATCCTGCTGTACCTGCCGGCCGGGGCGGACGTGGAGAAAACCTGCAACGCGCTGTACGCCTTCACGGACTGCCAGGTGAGCATTTCGCCGAAGGCGGTGGTCATTAAGGATCGCAAGCCGGTGTTTCTTGGCGTGAGCGATATTCTGAGGGCCAACGTGGACAACACGCGCGAGATTTTGCGGCAGGAGCTGGAAGTGCAGCTCGGCGAGTTGCGCGAATCGTGGATGCAGACGAGTCTGGAAAAAATCTTCATTGAGAATCGCATCTACAAGGTGCTTGAGCAGAGCAACAGTTGGGAGCAATCCCTCGCACAAATTGCCAAAAAGCTCGCTCCGTTCGTCAAAGATTTCTTCCGCGAAGTCACGCAGGATGACATCATCCGTCTCACGGAAATTCGCATCAAGAAGATTGCGAAGTACGAGATTCACGAAGCGGAGAAGCGCATTGAGGATTTGGAAAAGCAGATGGAGCAGACGCGTAAAAATCTTGCCCAACTCACGCGTTACACCATTCGCTGGTTTGAGGGGCTGCAAAAGAAGTACGGCGAGGGCCGCGAACGCCGCACCGAACTCTGCACCTTTGACACCGTCACGCGCGCGGAAGCCGCCGTGGAAAACGAGACGCTCTACATCGATGAAGAAGGCTTTGCCGGGTACGGCGTGAAGAAGGGCACGCCCGTCGAAAAATGCTCCACCATGAGCGATATTCTCACCATCGATTCGCAGGGGGTGATGATGGTGCGCCGCGTGCAGGATAAATTCTACGTGGGCAAGAAGCTGCTGGATATCCGCGTGCTGCGTCCCGGGCAGGATTGGGTCTTCAACATGATCTACCGTGATGGCAAGGAGGGCACCAGCTATGCCAAGCGTTTTCGTTTGGGAGGCTTCACCCGCGACAGGGAGTATCAGCTCACCCAGGGCACCAAAGGCACGCGCGTCTTTTTCTTCTCAGTGCATGCCACGGAAGAAGACAGCTCAGCCATCCGCGTGAATGTGTACCTGAAAAATCAGTTCAAAAAGCTGCGCCGTCCGGTACCGTACGACTTTGGCAGCTTGCGCGTGAAGGGGCGCAGTGTGCTCGGCAACATCGTCACCAAAAATCCGGTGGAGCGCATTGCGCGCATGATGCCTGAGCCCGCTTCCCAGCCCCCTGCGGAGGGAGAAGGGGCGGCGCCGGCAGATGCCGTCGTCGAACAATCCGAGCAGCAGGCTCCCCCACCGGAGCATCACGCCCCCTTGCCTCCGGATGTCAATGAGGCGAGCCAGATGACTCTGGACATTTGAGAACCTTCCCGGGCAAACGCATTAGGGAACGCGTTTGCGATTTTCAACACGCTCGACGGTCCCGTTGGGGTGCACGCGTAGAGGGCGATGAGAGCGTATGGACAGCAACGCGCATGCGCTGCCCGGAGGGCAAATAGGCAATGGAGCGCCTACGATGTCGGAGGTACGATGCCGGGAAGCATGCCTAGCGTTACCGACATCCGCCGCAGTGGTACGACTCCTCTGAGCTACTCACCGGTGCGGATCAGTCGTTCTCGTACTCGTAGGTATAGGTCAGTTCGGCTTCTTCGCCCGGCTGCACGGCGAATTTCCACGTGATGACAGAACGCGGATTGCCGGAGTAGCTGGGGCTCACGCTGATTTTCCCCTCCTTGTCGGCTTCCGTCACAAGGCCATTGACCTCTTTGGTGAGGCGCAACTCCATCGGACGATCAGAACTGTTCTTGAGCGTGACGGTGCCACGGAAGGTAGAAACCGTCACGGAATCTCTGCGCCGCCCGGGGGCATTCCGTTCCTCGCGCTTCACCAGCTCTTCGCTGCACTGCACTCTGGCCTGCATACTCTTGTTAAGCCGAAGCAGAGTTTCCGCACTCGGCGCGGCAAAATACAGTGTGGAGCGCGCGGCTATCTGTCCGTCCACAGTGCAGGTGACGATCCCCGTACTCCATGCCTGTTTGCTGGTATTGCTGAGTCGTACGCAATGCCACACATCCGCCACCGGCTCGCCGTTCCGCGAAAGTCTCTCCAGCATCGACTGATTCGGCACATGGCAGGTGTACACGTGACTGTAGGGAACCTCGCAGGTGAACAGCTCGCGCAAGATGCTCTTGTTTCGTTCGCAACTGAAATGGGGCAGGGTGTAGTAGAAGAGATCCTCCACCTGCTTGCTGCCTTCCGACCCCTCGTCATCTTCGAAATCATCCGATTCTGCTACGCAGGGCATGGTCATGCCTGCGCTCATTATGCCTCGCTTCACCCTCATGGAGTCGTTTCTCTCCTCCGTCAAAAAGCCCAGTCTCTTTAAAAAGTCCTGCAACTTCATCGCACGGTTGAGGGGAGAGGTCATCAGCGCTTCGCCCAGAGCCGGGAACCCGCTCACCAGCCGGAGTTCCACGTCCTTTATGTCGGTCATCTCGTTGATGATGTTCGCGCGGCAGGAGAGTTTAGCCTTACCCTCCTCTTCGAGTTCCAGACTGTATTCCGGCAGCCAACTCATGCCAGCTGACACGCAACCGAAATGCAGCTCCGCCCCCGGATTCGGCTTCTCCAACTGCGCGGTCACGATGTTGCCCTCTACCTTCTCCATCGGCTGCTGCGGCGCCTCCGCAAAATCCACGCCAGTCACATCTTCCGCCGCCACGCTTTGCACACCGTTCGCCGTCTGCACAAAGAAAATTTTGGGTGCGCCCACGACCTCCGCTCTCTCCTGCTTTGGGAAGGAGCCTCTCGGCGTCTCCCGCTTCGCTGTTGGCAGAAGTTTACCCTCCGTCTGACGATCCTTCTTCAGGAAAATCTTCACCTGCTTCCCCGCATTCGCCATCAACAAATCCGCGTAGCCGTAGCTCTCCATGACCGACTCGACCTCCACACTGCCACCCTCCAACTGCCGCACGCCGCTCGCCGCATCCCACCACACCGTGCCCAGCAGAGCATTGGGCATCCCGGTGATCCGCACGCGCTGGGCATCCGGGAGAGTCGTGCACATCTCCACCCAGTTGTAGCCGTTTTTGAAGAGCGCGACTTTGCGCACCTGTGCCGTCGCAATCGCGTCTTCTGCCCCCATCGCAATCCCACTCGACAACGCTGCCAGCAGGAGAAAAGTAGCTTTCGCATTCATACCCCCCGTATAGCATGGATGAGCGTGCTGTGTCAAGGTCTATGCGATTTGTCCAAGATATTCGCTGTCATGATTTTTTTTCTGATTCATATACGATATATATCAATCGATTAAGAAAATTTTTCTCTGTTACTTGATTTCTCATTGTGGCATTTGCTGTGTACGAAAATCGAAAAAGCTTGACTTTGGTCGGCGTCTCTGGTTGAATGTGCGCACAACACTTGCCGGCTTGGCGGAATTGGTAGACGCGCTCGACTCAAAATCGAGTTCTAACGAGTGTGGGTTCGAGTCCCACAGCCGGTACAGTGGGAACTTTGAAGTTTCTGCTGTGGCTAAAAGCATCAATGTACGATTGCCGGATATTCTGCCGAAGGTGAGGGCGGAGGTGAAGAAGTACCAGAGCGATTTGGTGGAACGCATCCGCGCGGACGGGAATTGTCTGATGTTGCCGGGGTTGGAGATTCGCTTGGCGGGGGCTTTCGGTTTCTGCGATGGCGTGCAGCGAGCTATTGAAATTGCTTATGCGGCTTGCCATGTGTTCAAGGGAAAGCGCATCTGGCTCATAGGAGAAATCATTCATAACCCGGATGTGAACGCGAGCCTGGATTCGATGGGGTTATTGCACCTGCCGTGGAATATCGACGGCAAGGGATACGAGCACTTGGGACCGGAAGATGCGGTGATTATACCTGCGTTTGGGGTCTCCATGAAGTTGCGCCGCTTGTTGGAGGAACGCGGGGTAAAGCTCATCGACAGTACATGTGGCAATGTCATCAAGGTGTGGCAGCGTGTGCGTTCCTACGCCCAGCGCGGTATCACCAGCATCATTCACGGCAAGGCACGGCATGAGGAAAGCATGGCCACAGCCTCTCATTCTCGTGGAGAGGATCAAAGCGGACGTTTCCTCATCATATACAGCCAGCAGGATGCGCAAATGCTGGCCGACTACATCGTGCACGGCGGAGATAAAACTGCTTTCCTGGCACATTTTGAGGGCTGTCACTCGCCGGGATTCAATCCCGATACGGACCTGCGCGAAATAGGCATGGCCAACCAAACGACTATGCTCAAAGAGGAAACCGCACGTTTCCAGCGTATGCTGCGCCAGGCTGTGCGTCAGCGCGATGGTCACGATGAGCATTTCCACGCATTCGACACCATCTGTGGTGCTACACAGGATCGACAGCAAGCCCTGCTGGATCTGCTGGATACTGAGCCGGACTCGATGTTTATCATTGGAGGCTACAATAGTTCCAATACTTCTCATTTGGCGCAGATATCTGCCAAGCGTCTTCCCACCTATTTTGTGCGTGATGGTGCTTGCTTGCCGAATCTCGACTTTGTTCTGGCGTACAACCCCGACACTCGGCGTGAAGAGAAGACGGCACTGCCACCCAAGGCTGCGGATCCGAACGCTACGTGGCGCATCGGCGTGACGGCAGGCGCATCCTGTCCGGCCAATATCATTGAAGGAGTCATCCGCCGCATTGCAGAGCTGCGCGGGTGTGTCATTGCTTGACTCACATCCGTCCCAAGAAAAAACGCCACACATTCACGATTTGGAATTTAGCGCGCAAGTGGAGCGGGATTTCCCGTCGTCTGTGTGTCGAATCCATGTGCCCGCTCATGATGAGCGTATTTTTTATCGTTGGATTTAGATGGCAAATCGAAAAAAGACCCGGGCAGTTTGGACTACCCGGGTCAGTAAGAAGACGTTCACGTGTCGCTTTAGGACGCCTTGGAGGGCTTGCGCGCACGGCGCACCGTACCGAAGCGTTTCTGGAACTTGTCGATGCGTCCCTCTGTATCCACAAACTGATTGCGACCGGTAAAGAAGGGGTGCGAGTCCGACGTAATGCCGCAGGATACTACATAGTGCTCCACGCCATCAATTTCTTCCGTTTTGGCAGACTTTACCGTGGAGCGAGTGATGAAACGGCGTCCCGTGGAGATGTCCACGAAAACGACCGGGTGATAATCGGGATGCAGTTCTTTTTTCATAGCGTGATGTGCTGCGTTTCCATCGCAGCGTGGAACGGAGTGTATCATTCTTTTCCGTTATGTCAAGGAATTATTCACATCCGTCCCAAGAAAAAGCACCCCCAATGGCAGTTCATAGCACATCATGCAGCATAAGACTTTGATTATTTACGATTTACGATTTACGATTTGAAAAGTTCCCACGCTTGCGCGCGAGTTCGGCGGAGCAGATGCGAGAGAAATGTGATGAAGCTGTACACGGGCATAGTTAGAAAGGTGCGAGAATGCGGAGCAGGAGCGCAGAGAAACTTTCAAAACATTGCGTGTTGTCAGTTAGAATGATTCGTGGATATGCGATGCCAGCTTGCAGATTTCTTTTTCACCGTATTTCTCCCATGAAACGCATGGGAAATGGGTTGAATGAGCCTGGAGAAGATTTTATTGGGACACGTGTGCGTAAAAATCTCTGGAGCAGGCGCATTTGAGAGAAGTTAATCGACAGATAAAATGCTCTTATTGGCTGATATCATTGTCTATACGTATCAAAAATCGTGACAACTAGCGGTCATCATGATGATGGCTCTAGAGGGATCTTCCAAATCGTCCATCGTCCATCGTACATGGGTAAACGCATTTCCTAATGCGTTTGCCTTGGTTGTCCTGAAAAATCGCTTGACAAGAGGCCGCTTTCCCCCTAAAAGGGTGCATGCGCATTGTGATGATGGCTACCGGCGACATAGCCCTTCCCTCTCTGCAGGCTTTGCAGAGCACAGGTCAGCTCGTGGCGCTCATCACCCAGCCCGATCGTCCCGTCGGGCGGCATCAGGTGCTTACAGCGCCACGTGTGAAGCAGAAAGCGCTCACGTACGGATTGCCGGTGCTGCAGCCGGAGAGTGTGCGCAGTGCAGAGTCACTTGAGGCGCTTGATGCGCTGAAACCGGATTTTGTGGTGGTGATGGCCTACGGGCAGATTCTTTCGCAGGCGGTTCTTGATGTGCCGCGCATTGCGTGCATTAATGCGCATGCTTCCCTTTTGCCTCGTCACCGCGGTGCCGCATGCATTCAGGCAGCCATTGAAGCAGGTGATGACGAAACCGGTATCTCCATTATTCACGTGGTGAAGAAGTTGGATGCCGGGGATATTATCTGTCGCGCCTCCATCGGTTTGCGCGGAACGGAAACGGCGGAGGACTTACATGATATATTGGCAGAGCTTGCGCCGACTCCCTTGCTGCAAGCGATTCGCGCCCTGCAAAACGGCACTGCAGAGCGCATAGAGCAGGATGAAAGCTTAATGACCTATGCACCCAAACTTACGCGGGCCGATGGGTGCATCGATTGGACTCAACCGGCTTTTCAGGTGGCGCGTAAGATTCGAGCATATCATTCATGGCCGGGAACTTACACGCTTTATCCATCCGTCAAAAGCGGGTCGGATAAGCCCCTGAAAATTTTCCCGCCCGTCGATGTGTTTGCCAACATGGTCAAACCGCTGGATGCCACTCCGGGTATGGTGTTGGAGGCCGGGACCGATGGTCTCATAGTTTCTTGCGGCGGAGTACATGGCGGTGCCATTCGCATCTCCACCCTACAGCCGCCGGGCGCGCGCAAGATGAATGTGGAAAGCTTTTTTGCGGGGCATAAAATGATGCCTGGTATGATTCTTGGAATGCCGGATGCGGGCTGTGCAGGATGAGGAGAGAAAAACGCCCGCAGGATTTCTCCCGCGGGCGTTCCAACTTACTACCTATGAAACCCGGGGCTCCCTTGGTGCGGTGCGCCATGCTCTCTCCTTCACAGCGCACTGGGAGACCCGTTATCGGTGAGACACCGGAAGGGGAGCGCGCGTTGAACTTTTCTCAAAGCTTTTTCATTCGAACTCACCGCGAGTACTGTACGAAAGGAGTCAGCGCGTATCAGCTCATTCCTCTTCCTTCGCTTCACCGAATTGGCGCACAAGTGCAGGAATTTTCTAAAAAATCGTAAATTGTAAATCGCGAATTATGAACGTATTATGCTACATTATGAGCCAATAACTGCATGTTGGGATCGCTTTTTTCTTGGGACGGATGTGGTACTTTACACATTTTAGACTGGAAAAGCGGAGGCATGTGTGGCATAATTGGGACGTGACAGGGGGAAACCATGAGTGAAACTGCCAGTAGTACCGTGACTTATAGGCGAATTCTGCTCAAGTTGAGCGGAGAGGCACTGCGTGCCCCTGGGAGTAAAGACAATATATCCCCGGAGATTGTGGCGCGCATTGCCCGCGAGATTGCAGCTGCGCAGCAGCAGTCAGGGTTGCAGATTGCCGTGGTAGTCGGAGGTGGCAACATCTGGCGCGGCGCGAAGGCGAGTGTGCGTGGTATGGATCGCCCCACGGCGGATTACGTAGGCATGCTCGCTACGGTGATGAATGCTCTTTCCATCTGCTCTGCGGTGCAGGAGGTCGGGGTACCGTGCCATGTGATGAGTGCCATAGAGATGAAGAACGTGGCCGAGCCTTATGTTCGCAACACGGCTCGGGATTTGCTGCGCTCCGGTCAGGTGGTGGTGTTTGCCGCAGGCACCGGCAATCCCTTTTTCAGCACGGATACGGCGGCGGCTTTGCGTGCGTGCGAGGTGAACGCGCAGATAGTCATGAAGGCCACCTCTGTGGATGGAGTTTATACTGCGGATCCGAAGGAGGATCCCAGCGCTACGCGGTTTGATACCATCACTTACGAAGAGTGCATTGCCCGTGAGCTGAAGGTCATGGATCAGACAGCTTTCACTTTGTGCAAGGACAATAAGAAGCCTGTCATGGTGTTTGATATGCACAAGCCCGGCAACATCACTCGGGCGTTGCTCGGTGAGCAGATCGGCACCATCATCAGCATCTGATTTTTTATCAACAAACACTACTTACAATGGACGAAGAAACATTATTGCTGGAAGTTGAAAATGCCATGGACGAGGCGCTCTCGCACATGCATGATGAGTTCGCCGGGGTTCGTACGGGCAAGGCGTCCCCATCTCTTGTGGACAACATGGATGTGTACGTGGCTTCCTATGGCTCGATCATGAAGCTTAAAAGCCTCGCCGTAGTGAGCACGCCGGATGCTCGCTCCATCCTCATTCAACCTTTCGATCCGGGCACGCTCAACGACATTAAGAAAGCCATCGCGGAGAGCCGTCTGAACATTGCTCCTATCATTGATGCTCGTTCGGTACGTCTCCCCATCCCGGAGCTTTCCGGTGAACGCCGCAAGGAGCTGGTCAAATATGTAAAGAGCCTTGCAGAGGATACCAAGGTGCGCGTGCGAGCCGCTCGCAAGACTGGTATGGATGGCGTGAAAAAGCTCAAGGCGGACAATGTACTCACTGAGGACGGCGTGCGCCTGGCTGAGGATAAGGTGCAGAAACTCACTGATAAGTACGTGAAGAAGGTCGACGAGCAGGTCGAAGCGAAGGAAAAAGAAATCATGACCGTGTAACCCATCACCCCCTATGAGCACACCCCAAACCAATGTATTAGCCGCCGGCATCGAGATTGTCGGCACCATCCGTTTCCAGAACGATATGCACATCGATGGTAAAATTGATGGCAAGATTGAGTCTGAATCCGGCAAAGTCACCATCGGCGACAAGGCCGATATCAAGGGCAACATCAAAGCCGGAGAGGTATATGTGTACGGTCGTGTGGATGGTAATGTGCAGAGCGATCGCTGCCACCTGCACGGTAAGGCTGTCGTGAATGGCGATATTACCACTGCCCGTCTTTCGATGGACGAAGGGGCTCGCCTTTCCGGCCGTGCGGAGATTGGTTAAGCGTATTTCTACACGATAAGACATAGACACCGTAGGGGGCGGCTGTTGGCTTCTCCCTACTTTTCTTTTGCGTATGTTTGGAAAAGCGGAGGCGCCTATGTATGAGGTACAACACGCACGACGGCTGTAAGTGCGTATGGACAGCGCGTATGCGCTGCCCCGCAGGGGCGAACTGGCAATGGGATGCCAGTGAGTCAACGTACGATTTGGGAAATTCCTGTGTTTGCGTGCGAGCTTGGCGAAGTTTGCTGTCTTGCTGGCCTACTTCCTTCATCCGTAGACAACGCATGAGGGATGGGTTAAATGAGCCCAGAGAAGATTTTATTGGGACACGTGTGCACCTCAACATTTCGTGAATTTTTTTACTTGCTCTGAGAGGATAAAACTGATAGACTCCTTTCTGGTTGATCAATCATTCGTTATGTCATACATGGTCCAGTCTCACGACATAGGTAACAGAAAAGTTTCAAAACATAGGTTACACATTTGATAGCAAAAATGGCATGAT
>CANQSS010000032.1 GCA_947626545.1 uncultured Akkermansia sp.
GGTTAGGAAACCGCCGTATGCCATAAAAGGCACGTACGGTGGTGTGAGAGGGGGCGAAAGCCCCCTACTCGATTACGTACGACGGTGGCGCTTGGCAGCGCCTATGTACGATGTACGACGTACGACGGAGGCGCCTAGCGGCGCCTATGTACGAAGTACGATGTACGATGTACGATTACTAAGTACGATTGAGATTATTGGCTGCTGAGGGTGGTGATGTAGTAGCCGGCGATGACGGCGGTGCCGATTACGCCCGCTACGTTAGGTCCCATGGCGTGCATGAGCAAGAAGTTTGTGCGGTCGGCTTGCTGGCCTACGTTGTGAGAGACGCGGGCAGCCATGGGCACGGCGGAGACGCCTGCGGAGCCGATGAGGGGGTTCACGGGGTTCTTGCTCCAGCCGGGGATGAGGTTCATGAGCTGGGCGCAGAGCAAGCCGCATACGGTCGCCACAGCGAAGGCGACGACGCCCAATCCGATGATGAGGAGCGTTTCCACCTGCAGGAAGCGTCCGCCCTGCATGGTGAGGCCTACTGAGACGCCGAGCAGGATGGTGGTGATGTTCATGAGCTCATTTTGGGCGCAAGAGACGAGGCGCTCGGTGACCTTGCACTCGCGCAGGAAGTTGCCGAGCATGAGCATACCGAGCAAAGGCGCGGCATCCGGGCAGATGAGGATGGTCACAATCGTGACCACGAAGCAGAAGAACAGCTTTTCGCCGCGCGAGACCTGACGCAGGCTCTTCATCTTGATTTTGCGCTGTTTTTCGGTGGTGCAGAGTTTCATGAAAGGCGGCTGAATGAGCGGCACGAGGGCCATATACGTGTACGCCGCCACGGCAATGGCGCCCAAGAGGTGCGGCGCGAGCTTGCTGGCGAGGAAGATGGACGTGGGGCCATCTGCGCCGCCGATGATGCCGATGGCCGAGGCCTCGCCCTTGGAAAAGCCGAGCGCCATGGCCGCGAGGAAGGTGAACGCGACGCCCCCCTGCGCCGCCGCGCCGAGGAGAAGCGCCTTCGGGGAGGCGAGGAGCGGCCCGAAATCCGTGAGCGCGCCTACGCCCATGAAGATGAGCGCCGGGAAGATCTCGCATTTAATGCCCTGCCCCAGGAAATCGAACAGGCCGGAATTGAAGCCGATGATCATGAACTTCTGCGGCTTCTGTCCGGTCACCTGCACCGCGCCTTTCACGGTCTTGCCGTCCTTCACCAGCGGGACGACAACCATGGGCTCGTTCATGGCTGCCTCGTACTTCGCCTTTTCCTTGGGGGAGAGGGCGGAGGTATCCTGCATCACGGGGGAGGAATCGGCGTAGGGCGCGGCCGTGCCGGATATGAAGCCCACATCGTTGATGACCGATGTTTGAACCGTATTCTGCTTGGAAATGGAGACGATCTGGCGCTGCGCCTGCGTGATGACCATGCCGTTGTCGGGGATGTTGGCAATGAGCGCGCCGAAAGCGATAGGCACCAGCAGCAGCGGTTCAAATTGCTTCACCACCCCGAAGAACAACAAGACGGCCACCACCGCCCACATCGTGTACATCTGCCAGGTCATGGCAAAGATGCCCATCCCCGAGACGAATTCTGCAAAAGATTGTATAAGTTCCTGCATATTAGTATATTAAGCGGGATAAGAAGGAAAGGACTGCCTCGTCGTTCGAAGCGGGAACCGGGAGCCTCAGGCGAGCGTGGCGAGGACCTGTCCCTCGGCCACGGTATCGCCGGGATTCACGCTGAAAGACGCGATTGTGCCGGCAGCCGGGGCATAGATGACGGTATTCATCTTCATGGCCTCCAGCGTGAGCACCTGATCGCCCTCCTTCACAGCGGCGCCGGGCTTCACATCCAGGCTCACCACCTTACCGGCGAGGGGACTGGGGATGGGGGTGCCGCCGGCGGCCGGTGCGGGCGCTGCTGCGGGAGCCGCCACGGGGGTCGGCACAGGAGCCGGCGCTGCCACGGGAAGCGGCGCAGGAGCCGCCACAGGGGCCGGTGCGGGCGCCGGGGCATTGCTGCCGCCGAGGGTTTCCACGGTTACATCGAAAGTTTGACCTGCTACGGTGATACGGAGCTGTTTCATGGTATGATAATGATGGGTTTGAGTGAATAAAGTGAAGAGAATTTACGATTTACGATTTACGATTTACGATTTGAGAAATTTGGCGAGCGAAGCTCGCGGAACCGCGAAGCTTTAGCTAAGGTGGTGAAGGAAATCATGGGAGATGTTGGTTCGAAAGGGGCGGAGGCGGCTGACGCCGCCCATGTACGATGTTGGATGTACGAGGTACGATTGCAGAGCTTGCGCGCGGGGCGCGGAGGGGCGGAGGCAGACGGGGTCTGCCCATGTACGAGGTACAACACGCACGACGGCCCCGTTGAGGGCGCACGCTTTAGCGGGCGGTAAGTGCGTATGGACAGCGCGGATGCGCTGCCCGAAGGGCGAATCGGCAGGGTGGTGCCGGTGAGTCAACTTTCGATGTACGATTGCCAAATTTGCGCGCGGGGCGCGGGGATGAGGCGAATGAGAAAGCTGCTTAGGATGACCGGTTGTTGTCATGATTTTTGGTACGTATAGACGCGGATGTCGGTCAATGAAAGTCGTTTCTCTGTTGAATGCGTTTGATCAGCGATGGGGCGTATGGGAGTTCATGATGGAAGAACGTCCGCTCTGCGCGTAGCTGCCCTGCACGGGGTTGATGGCAAGGATGCGAGCATCGTGTCCCACCTCCTCGCGCACGGCGGCGGCGAGCACAGCGATGAGCTGCGGAGTGATGGAAGAGGCGGCGGCATCGTAAATGCCAGCAGCCAGGGCTGCCACCTGTGCCGGGGAAGGCTCGGCAGCGGCGGGCGGTGCCACGGGCTGTGTAACCGCGCCCCGCAATGCCTGAGCAGCGGCGGCCTGAGCGGCCTTGCGCTTCCCTTCCAAGTGCACGGCCACGCGGCCGGATACGGAAAGGATCAGGCTGAGGAATCCGAGGCAGCAGAACACCACCAGCATGCCGGTAACTTGGTAGGTGACAGCCTCCATGTTCAGATTGCCGATGTCGGCGAAAATGGGCGAAAAAGTACTCATGGAAGGAAAAAGGGAATGCAGACGGAGTCTGCACATTTACGATTTACGATTTACGATTTACGATTTACGATTTACGATTTACGATTTGAGAAATTTGGCGAGCGGAGCTCGCGGAACTGCGAAGCTTTAGCTAAGGTGGTGAGAAAAATCATGGGGAGATGTTGGTTCGAAAGGTTTGCGAGTTATGCGAAGCCGGGGCGGTGGCGCCCATTTACGATTTACGATTTACGATTTGTAAATAATGCGCAGCGGAGCTGCGGGAATCTGACGAATGAGAAAGTTGCTTATGATGACCGGTTGTTGTCATGATTTTCGATGCGTGTAAACGTGGATGTCAGAGTGGTATGTTGCCGTGTTTCTTGGCGGGGCGGGTTTCGCGCTTGCTGAGCAAGGTGCGCAGGGTGAGGGCGATTTTGGCGCGTGTTTGCGCGGGATTAATCACCTCGGTCACCTGCCCCACTTCAGCGGCAGCGTAAGGGTTGTAAAAAGTCTCCGTGTAGTCGGCCAGCAGCTGCTGACGGCGGGACTCGCGAGCCTGGGCATCTTCGATACCCTTCAGCTCACGGCCGTAGAGGATGGGGATAGCTCCCTGGGCGCCCATCACCGCGATTTCGGCGCAGGGCCAAGCAAAGACCGCATCCGCGCCCAAATCCTTGCAGCACATGGCGATGTAGGCGCCGCCGTAAGCCTTGCGCAGAATCACCGTCACCTTGGGCACCGTGGCGGAAGAGTACGCGAAAATCAACTTGGCGCCGTGGCGGATGATGCCGCCGCGCTCCTGCTGCTTGCCGGGGAGAAAACCGGGCACATCCACAAGATTCACCACGGGGATGTTGAACGCATCGCAGCAGCGGATGAAGCGCGCCGCCTTGTCGGAGGCGTCGATATCCAGGCAGCCGGCCTTGACAGCGGGCTGATTGGCGATGATGCCCACGACCACGCCGCAAATGCGCGCGAAGCCCACGATCACATTCCCGGCAAAGCCCGCGTGCACCTCCATGAAGCTCCCCTCATCGACCACGTGCGCGATGACCTTCTGCATGTCCAACGGGATGTTGTTCTCGGCGGGGATGATGTCGTTCATGCCCTCGTCATCCGCCACATCCAGCGGCGCCGAAAGATCGTGGGGAGGATCCTGGGTGTTGTTGGGCGGCAGGTAGGTGAGCAGGCGCTTGGCGATGTTGAGGGCATCCGCGTCGCTCTGCGCCACAAAATGCGCATTGCCGGAGACCGAAGCGTGCACGGCCGCCGAGCCGATTTCATCCATCGTGCATTGCTCGAACGTGACCTGCTCGATGACCTTGGGGCCGGTGATGTACATGCCGGCCGCTCCGCCCTGGCGGATGATGATGAAATCCGTGAGTGCGGGAGAATACGCCGCGCCCCCCGCACAGGGGCCGAGAATGAGCGAGATTTGCGGCACCACACCGGACGCGGCGACGTTGTTGTAGAACACGTGCGCAAAGCCGGAGAGCGCCTCCACGCCCTCTTGCAAGCGGGCGCCGCCGGAGTCGTTGATCTGAATCATCGGTATTCCGGCCTTCAGGGCGTACTGCTGCGCGTCGCATATCTTCATGGCGTGCATGTAGCCCAAGGAGCCGCCCTGCGCCATGAAATCCGCCGAGGACGCCGCCACCGGTTGCCCATTCACGAGCCCGACACCCACGACAATCCCCTCCGCGGGGATCTCCTTTTTCTCCATGCCGAAGTTGTGGCAATGGTGCCGCGTGTGCATGCCGAACTCCGTGAAGGATCCCGCATCGAACAGACCGTCGAGTCGCTCGCGGGCCGTTTGGTCGCCGGCCGCATGCCGCTTGTCAATTTTCTCCTGCCCGCCGGAAAGCATGATCTTGCCACGGCGTGCATCCAACTCTGCCAGCAATTTTGGGTCGATAGCCATAGGTAAAACGCACTCTGCGCCCCTGCGGGATCTCACATGCGGACCCGCTACGCGCTGCCCGATTCTAGCATAATTTTCAACCCGTTGAAAGCAAAAAAACCAGCAAACGCATTGCATTTACGATTTACGATTTACGATTTGCAAATAATGCGCAGCGGAGCTGCGGGAACTGCGAAGCGAATGCGAGCGGGATGTCTTGAAGCTGTGATCGGGGGCGGTTACAAAGGGACGGGAGGCGGGGGCTACAGCCATTTGTCCGCCTTTTTAAGCATGTACCCAATTAGTCCGGCGAGATAGATTGAGGTGAGGGTGTGGAGCTTCTCTTCATTCAGCCAGCAATACTTATCTGGCAGCAGGTAATTGAGGACAGTCACGACTAAAGCAGCAATTCCGCAGATCAGCAGGGCATAGATGAATATCAACCACACCCAGTGAACGGCGTGTTTTTTGCTTCTTTCCAACTCCTCAGCGTCCTTTTTCGAGACGTCCACAGCAATTTGCTCTCCCTGTGGTTCCGGCTGAGAGCCCAAGATGCCCTTCACCCAATCTTGCTCTCTTTCCCTCGGTTTCATCATTCGCAAGGTGCTGCCACGCCGAGTTTGTCGCGGAAATAAAGAGCCATTTGCCAGAGAGGAATTCTGGTATACTTCCCGTGGTTCCACGCTGCTTGCCATGGAGATTGAGGCTCATGGGAGAGTGTCACAAGCTGCATCGCCGTGAGTTTCCCCAGAGTCGTCAAAACCTCGCCGATGATGCTCTCCTCATCGCTGCCGGGTTCTACAATATCCGGCGCGGAAAATAGCCCGGTGATTGGGCGATTTTCATATTTTTTGGCCTGCGCGTAGAGGTACGGGATAACGGGCCCATACGTCCAAGCCTGTATTTCCTCGTTAAACAATGGATGATCAAGCCGAGCCAGAGCCCATCCCTGAGCAAAGTACGCAAACTTCTGCAACTTGAGATTCGTTATCTCAAGCTGTTGCGCCTTCCCTTGGTCCAAGATGCAGTTCGCTACTGCACTGACGCTGTATATCGGGTAATTGACTTTGCACATAGATACGCTCTCCTTTCTATCGAGGGCAACCTCAGGCTTATTGAAACATGCGTGGCGGAAATTGACAAGCAAAAATCACGTCTCCACAAGGCAAACGCACATCCGTCCCACATCCGTCCCAAGAAAAAGCACCCCCAATAAGAAGTTTACGGCACATCATGAAGCATAAGCCATTGGTTATTTACGATTTACGATTTACGATTTGAAAGCTTGCGCGCTTTGCGCGGGGAGAAGGCGCAAGCGCCTATGTACGATGTACAACACGCACGACGGCCCCGTTCAGGGCGCACGCTTTAGCGGGCGGTAAGTGCGTATGGACAGCGCGTATGCGCTGCCCGCGGGGTGAAAACTGGCGACGGCTGTAAGCCAGTTTGGCCAAAAGCGCAGCTTTTGCCCCGCAGGGGTGAGGAGTCGTGAGGCGACTCCGAAGCAACCTGGGCAGGGTGGTGCCGGTGAGTCAACTTTCGATGTACGATTTGCAAATTCGCGCAGCAGAGCTGCGGGGGGAGTGGGGAAAGATTTTTTCTGGGTTTAACGCTGCCCGTAGTGACTCATCATGGACAGAACTTCTACAACGCCTGTTTCCTCATTGACGCGGTACACAAGCCTATCTTTCCTGTTGATACGGCGCGACCAACACTCTGTCAGCTCATACTTCAGCGGCTCCGGTTTTCCCCTCCCAAAATACGGATCAATCGCCACCTCGTGCAGCAACGCCTCTACCTTCCGCGCCATTTTCCTATCCGTTCGCACCAGTTGCTCCCACTCTTTCTGTGCGGACAGCGTGAGCTTAATCTTCATCGTCATCCATGCCCTTGAAATCAACAAGCTCTCCACGATTTGCCTGCTCCAGCGACTTCAGCAAATGTTCCCTGTTCACCGGATTATCCAGCAGGTAACGCGTCTCCTCCTCGCTCGCCCAATCGTCATACGGCAACATCACCACACTTCCCCTGCGGCTCGTGATCACAACGGGCTGGCTGTCATCTACGCATTCTTTCATCAAACTCGCCAAATTCTGGCGTGCCTTGCTGTAACTTACAACTGTCGGATTCATGCCTCTATTGTACATACTTTTTGTACAATTGCAAGTTAAAAAGGAGGTGGCAGACGGAGTCTGCCCATGTACGAAGTACGATGTACGATGTACGATTTGAAAGCTTGCGCGCGTTGCGCGGGGGAGAGCGAAGCCAGAGCGGGTGCTGAATTATGAAGCCGTGATCGGGGGTGGTTACAAAGCGACGGGAAGAGGCGGTGGCGCCTGTCGGCGCCTATGTACGATGTATGATTGTAAACCTCGCGCGCGTTGCGCGGGGATGCGGAGCGGGGCGGTTGTGTTGTTTTATCTAACATGTTGGAGAGCAATGTTTAATTATTAGATACGGCTCTCTTGACAAAAGGAAGATTCACCCGTTACAATCGCACTGCTTGCGGGAGTGAACATGCAGCAGCTCGGCGTCCTGTGCGCCCCTGCTCTCTTCTCCTCCCCGCATGCGACAAGTCAAATGAATATCACCATGAAAACAGCATTATTCGCTTTAGCCGCCGTTGCCGCCGCACCAGTCATGGCCGGCACCACCTACACTGTGGTCGAACCCTCCAACCCGTACTCGATCGAGCTTGGCGTGGGCTACAACTTCGCCGCGAGGGATGTTCTGCGCATCGATGGCGTCAACGAGTCACCGGAGGTGGACACCCTGGGCGTCGATCTCACCGGCGTCTATACCGTCAACGAAAACTCATCGTTCAACCTGCGCTTTGGCTTCGCCACCGGGTCGGATGACACGAGTTACGCAAATATCGCCAAGTTGGACGCCCGCGTCAACAACTTCTTTCTGATGCCCGGGTATCGCTACACCCATCCCATGGGCGAATACGTATCCGGCTTTATCGGTGTGAATGTCGGCGTCATCAATGAAAGCATGAAACTCAAACTGACCGATGAGTTCGGTTCCTACCGTGCGCACGGTTCGGAATACGGCTTTGCGTACTCTGCAGAAGTTGGCTTGCGCTACCGCATCTCACGGCATTTCGACGTGTTTCTCGCATACCAGTTCTTCGGTTCCACAGCTGAACCAGGAATCAACGGTCAAGAGCGCTCCAGCATCCACGGACGCGAGCAGCTTTACCACAGCGTCCGCGCCGGCATGTCTTTTGATTTCTAACTCTCACCTCGTTCTCTTCCCCCTCCCTGCCCTGTACCATCCCGAAAACTGAGGGCGGGAGGCGGAGGCAGACGAAGTCTGTCCATTTACGATTTACGATTTACGATTTGCAAATAATGCGCAGCAAAGCTGCGGGAATTTGGCGGAGCAAATGCGAGCGGGATGTCTTGAAGCCGTGATCGGACGTGGTTACAAAGGGGCGGTGGCGGCTGACGCCGCCTATGTACGAAGTACGATGGACGATGGACGATTGGAAAGTTCGCGCGCTTTGCGCGGAAATTTAGCAATCGTTATATCGGCGCCGTCAGGCGCCATCGTCTCCGCGCAACGCGCGCAAACATCGCAAGTTGACTCACCGGCACCACCCTGCCCTGGTTGCTTCGGAGTCGCCTCACGACTCCTCACCCCTACGGGGCAAAAGCTATGCTTTTGGCTAAACTGCCTTGTCGCCGCCGGCAGTTTTCACCCCTACGGGGCAAAAGCTGATGCTTTTGGCCAAACTGGCTTACAGCCGTCGCCAGTTTTCACCCTCCGGGCAGCGCATCCGCGCTGTCCATACGCACTTGCCGCCGTCGTGCGTGTTGTACATCGTACATCGAAAATCGTACATGGGCGCTGCCAAGCGCCTCCGTCGTACATCGTACATCGTACATAGGCAGCCTCCGGCTGCCTTGTTCCACGTGGAACATTTTTTTGGGGATTACATTCTTTCAAGGAGGCGAATGCCGAGGAGACTCATGCCGAGGCGGAGCACACGCGCTGTGAGCTCGCAGAGAGCAAGACGCGAGGAGCGTGTGGGATTTTCACTGCGCAGCACGGGGCATGCCTCGTAAAAGCTGTGGAAAGCGCGCGCAAGTTCGTAGAGGTATGCTGCCAGGAGATTGGGGCGGCAGTCACCCAGAGTGGCGGGTACAACCTCTGCAAAGCGCGCGAGGAAGCGCGCGAGATTGATTTCCCGTTCCTCGTTCAGGAGGATATGCGGTTTAGCGACGCCGGAAAGGACGGCAGCGAACTCCGGGTCGTCAATTTTGCGCTCGATGGCGCGCACGCGCACGTAGGAGTTTTGGAGGTACGGCGCCGTATCGCCGGAGAGGGAGAGCATTTTCTCCCAATCAAAGATGTAATCGCTGAGGCGATTTTGGGAAAGCTCAGCGAACTTGATCGCGCCGATGCCGACAGCCTCGGCCACGGCCGCCTGCTCTTCTGCCGGCATATCGGGGCTCTTATCTTCCACCACGCGTGCGGCGCGTTGGACTGCCTCGTCGATGACATCCTGAAGACTCACCGTTTCGCCATCCCTCGTCTTGAAGGGGCGGCGATCCTTGCCGAGGATTGAGCCGAAAGCCACATGCCGGAAATCGCCGGTAACGCCGCGCATACGCTCGATGTCGAATATCTGCTTGAAATGCTTCTCCTGAGGAGCGCCGACCACGTACCAGATGGAATCGGCCTGGAAATGGCTGATGCGGTAATCGAGCGTTGCCAAATCCGTGGTAGCGTAGAGGAACGCGCCATCCGCCTTGCGAATGATAGCCGGCACCGGCTGCCACTGTCCATCCTTGTACACGAGGAACGGATCATCCTTCGGCGCATGCTTGCCGTCCGAGAACACGCATACGGCACCATCGCTCTCCCGTGCAATGCCACGAGCCAGCAAATCGTTCACCAGGGGTTCCAGCGCATCGTTGTAAAAGCTCTCTCCGAGCCAGTAATCAAAATGGATGTCGAGCTTATCGTAAATCTTCTCCAGGCCACGTTTTGTGACCTCAATGCAGCATTTCCAGATGCCCAAATTCTCGGCGTCGCCGTTTTGAAGACGCACGAGTTCGGCCTTGCAGGCCTCCAGGAGCTCCGGCTGCTCTTTGCAGCGCTTGTTGACTTCCTTGTAGGTGGTCAGCAACGCATCGATGGGATGCTCCTCCAGCTCCTGTTGATCGAGCAGATTTTTCCACCCCCACAATATCATACCGAACTGAGTGCCCCAGTCGCCGATGTGATTATCCGTGATCACAGTGTGCCCCATGAAACGCGCCAGGCGTGCCAAGGTGTCGCCGATGATGGTGGAGCGAATATGTCCGACGTGCATGGGTTTCGCCACATTAGGCGCAGAAAAATCAATCACCAACTTCTTGGGCTGTTCCGAGAGAGCCACGCCCAATCGCTCATCGCCCAGCATGGCAACCATGCGGGCTGCATATTCCTCCACCTTGATCCGAAAATTGATAAACCCGGGACCCGCGACAGATACCGTAGCCTCCGCCATCCCCGCCAACCGCGTCACCACCGCCTGCGCCAGTTCGCGAGGGTTCTTCCGCGCAGCCTTTGCCAGCACCATGGCTGCGTTGCTCTGATAGTCCCCGTACTGCAAATCCTGACTCGCTGTCACCACCGCATGAAATCCCGCCGGCAATGCCTCCCCCAGCTCCTCGCGCAAGGCATTTGTCAGCTCCTCTCCTATCTGTTCCGGTAATGTCATCATAGCGCCGTTCTTATACACAACGCATGCCTGTTTGTCAATACCAAACCATTTACGATTTACGATTTACGATTTGCAAATAATGCGCAGCGAAGCTGCGGGAATTTGGCAGAGCAAGAGGCGTTTGGCAGCGCCTATGTACGATGTACGACGTACAACACGCACAACGGGCCCAAGCAGCTGCGAGGCAGCTGCTCATGTACGATTTACGACGTACGATGTACGATTGCCAAATTCGCGCGCTTTGCGCGGGGAGAGCGAAGCCAGAGCGAAGGCTGAGTGTTATGAAACTGTGATCGGACGCGGTGGCGCCTAGCGGCGCCTATGTACGACGGAGGCAACCTCCGGCTACCTTGTTCCACGTGGAACATTTGAACATTGACGGTGACATTTTAAAGTCGTCAATGACAATAATCTGGCTTGCAAATGGACGAATGAAATGGTAAAAGGACGGGAGCTGCTGTACGCGTGACACGCGGTATTAAAAGGCCCGGACCGTTATAAAACGACAAGGGAGCAATAAGGAACAGGGTTCCATGTTCCGTCCTTCAAGGATACCTCAGGCGAGCCCGACCTTGCACCCACCTTAACAAAGGGAACGTGGCTTCCACACCGCTGACGGTACAGCGGCTTTTTTATTTACGATTTACGATTTGGAATTTAGCGCGCCAGAGGCATGGGAATTTTGCGAAGCAGGGGCGGAGGGATGGATGTCCTAGAACCGTGATTGGGCGTGATTAGAAAGCGGGTGAGCGTGCGGACAGCGTCTTCGCGTTGTTCATTCTTCCCGCGCAACGCGCGCGCATTTCTCAAATCGTACGTCGTACATAGCAAACGCATTTCCTAATGCGTTTGCTGTGGCACTTCTTCCCAGATGATGGAGTAGGCAGGGTGGATGGGACGGATCGTGCGGGGCTGTTCATTGGCAATACGACGCAGTTCGGGGAGCAGGGCGCCTGTGGCCTCCCGGATGATTTGTTCGCGCACGACAGGTGACACAGCGGGGCAAGCATCGTACAGACCGAGGGCAAGACCGCCGGAGGGGGCGCGCATGAGGCGCAGGGGCCAAAGGCGGCACTCGATCGGGCGGGCACTGCGAGGCAACGTGCAGCCGGTAGTCGGGTCAAGCGCCGGGCAATTGGCACAAAAGTTTTCCGGTGCGTCATCCGGGAAATGCAGAGCAAAAGTCGTGGAGCCATCCTCACGAGTTCGAAGAGGAATTCCACGGGCGCGCAAACGCTCTGCGAGCTCCGGGGTGAGGGCAGGGGTCTCCCAGGCGGAGGTACGTCGGAAATTGCAACAAAGGCGGCACGAAGCGCATTGTGCAGCACTGATAAGATGAGTCAACATGGGAAGCACGGCAAACGCATTAGGAAATGCGGTTGACTATTTACGATTTACGATTTACGATTTGAGAAATCTGGCGAGCGAAGCTCGCGGAACTGCGAAGCTTTAGCTGAGGTGGTGGGAAAAATCATGGGAGGTTGTTGGTTCGAAAGGGGCGGTGGCAGCCGCGAGGCGGCTGCCTATGTACGATGGACGATTGGAAAGTTTGCGCGCGTTGCGCGGGGGTGCGGTGAACGAGAAAGTTGCTTATGATGACCGATTGTTGTCATGATTTTTGGTACGTATAGACGATGATATCAGCCAATAAATGCGGTTGCCGTGCAGGGGCGAGCAGAAAACTTTTCGAGGATTAGGAACGGATGGTAAGAGAGCTTAGCTTGGCGTAAGCCGGGGGTATTGAGGTCCTCCTCACGGTTGATGAGAGTGCAGGAGACGGGGAGAGAGCGGGCGAACTCGCGATTGATGAGTGCGTAGGCTCCGCGGAATGCGGGAGCACACTTTTCGTAATGAATATCGACCACCTGATCGGAGATGAAAGAAGCGATAGCCATAGCCGCCGGCTGGGATTCCACGTAGAGCAGCAGACCAAAAAGCTGCAGGGGTTCCAAGAGTTCCAGCGCGCGGGAGATTGCATTCAACTCGTGGTGCAGGGCAGGGGCGTCCTCTTCCTGCGCAGCGAGCCAGGCTTCGGCAATGCCCAAGGCATCCGCAGCGTTGTCGCGACACAGTTGACGGGTGCTCCACTCGGGGAAATCGCGGGTGAAGCGCGAGATATGGTTTCGCTTCGCGTGGTATGGGGTGCCGGGCAGATCGGCCAGCAACTCGCGCCGGTAGAGGTAATCTACATCCCCGCGATCCGTCGTGTAGATGAACTCCCCGGAAGACCACTCCTCCAGAAAAGAACGCTGCTCTGCCGTGAGCAGGCAAAATCGCAGCTCCCGTCCGCGCGCGGCGGCATCCCCGCGGATGAGCTCGAGTCCACGACGAGCGCCCTCCGCATCCCGTGCACCGGCAGGAAACGCATAGCCGAGCAATCGCGCATTCTGCTCATAATGGCGAAAGAGCATACCCTCCGCCTGCGCCACCGTGGTGTGGTATTTCCCCTGCAACAGCACGAGATTGGCCACCGCCAAATCGCTGGAGCATGCCCCCTCTGTGCAGCGACGCATGAGGGACGCATCCGCCGGCGTGGGCGGAGCAAAGGGCAGGGGAGAAGAAGGGGGAAACATAGAAATTTACGATTTACGATTTACGATTTACGATTTGCAAATAATGCGCAGCGGAGCTGCGGGAATTTAGCGTCTGACGGCGCCCGGAGGCAGACGGGGTCTGCCCATGTACGAGGTACAACACGCACGACGGCCCCGATGAGGGCGCACGCGTTAGCGGGCGGTAAGTGCGTATGGACAGCGCGGATGCGCTGCCCCGCAGGGGCGAACCGGCAGGGTGGTGCCCGTGAGTCAACTTTCGATGTACGATTGCAGAGCTTGCGCGTGTTGCGCGGGGAAGCCGAGTGGCGCCTATGTACGATTTACGGGGCACGATTTGGGATTTATGAGGTATTGAGGTATGAGGTGGGATTTGGAAAATTGGCCCACCGGCGGGTAATGCTGGTGAGCCAATTTGGAAGTCCGACGCGATGCCCGGAGCGATCAGTACTTGTAATTGGCGTAGAACTGGAATTGCCCGGAGCGATCGATGGCATTGGACGTCTTGAAAGGAATAGCGTAGTCCACCGCCAGAGGTCCGATAGGCAGGTTAAGTCGCAAGCCGATACCGTAGTCCGCACAGAAATCCTTGAGGCGGAAGTCAAACGATTCCTCATGCACAAATCCCGCATCGACAAAGAAAGCCAAGCGTGCCATATCCGCCAGCGGGATACTCACCTCCGCCTGCACAAAAGCGGATGAGTTGCCACCCATCGTCTCATCGCCCGACAGGTCTTCATCCACCATGCCTACGTCGCGATAACGGAAGCCACGCAGGTTCGCCGGACCACCCAAGTAGCAGCGCTCAAAAATGGGCACCACATCATCCTTATGCAGCGTATCGATCGTCTCGATGCCGAAGTTGAGGCTAAAGATAGAATCCCATACCGAATTATGATAGACGGATGCATTGGCACCCATGCTGTAAGTCTGCACCGTGGATCCCGGTCCGCTGTATGAAGCATGAACCTCCACATTTCCGCCCTTGCGCGGCGTGATCATTTCATCACGCGTATCATATTCATAGCTGATGCCAAGGTTACTGCGGGAGTAATCGCGGCAGCTACGCCAAAAGAAAGGAGGAGCATAGCCCTGAGGCTCCAGCTCGTAATTCTCAATGCGGTAAGTAAGGCGTACCGAGCTTTTATCGTCAATGGCCCGGCGCAGAGATACAGCGTAGCCGTAATTGATCTGCGTGTAATAATCACTCATGTAAGATGAGTTCGAGAAGTAGAGCTCGTTGCCAAACTCAAGCTTGCGGTCCAAGAACCATGGCTCGGTGAGACTGATGCTGGCGCTCTGGTAATCGAAACCCAGTTTTCCTTGCACACTCAAGCGTTGCCCACCGCCCACGAGCGACCCGCGTCCGAATAGCCCGCGGATGTCGAAGTTGGACTGCACTGCATTCGCGTACAAGTACACATTTTCCACGGACGAGAACGCCACGCCAAAGGTGAAGCTGCCGGTCATGCGCTCATGCACATTGATGTTGATATCGCGGTATCCAGGTATGGATGAAGCAGCGGGGGACACATCGATGCCATCGAAATAGCCCAGATTCTCGAGACGGCGGCGGGCGGTTTCCAAATCCACGGAATTGAAGTTCTGCCCGGATTTGAGCGGTAATTCTCGCAAAATCACGTACGGTTTTGTCTTCGTGTTGCCGCGCACATTGATGCGCCCCACGCGGTAGCTGTTTCCTTCCGTGATAGCATAGCAGATGTCCACCACGCGCGTCCCGTCCTTTTCCACCGCCACTTCGTTGATATCCGGCCGCACATCAGCATCCGCATAGCCTTTGGCGCCGTAGTACCTGCGAATCATCGTCGAGTCGTCCGATACCTTCTGCAGGGAGTAAATATCGCCGTCCAGCATGCTCATGCCGGGCTCAAGCTGTTTGGAGGAATAGACCGTATTGCCCCTGAAAGACACGTGGCGGACGCGGTAGCGTGGCCCCTCATTGATGTGCACCAGCATATTGAGGTCCTGGGGTCCGGTTTTACCGCTTTGGGAAGAGTAATCAACCTTGGTAATGGTCGCGCGCAGGTAGCCGTAATTGCGGTAGTGGCGTATGATTTCCTGCATATCATCCTCCAGCTGTTCGCGGTCGATATTGCCGGAATCATCTATCCAATGGAAAATATTGCGCTGCTTCGTCTTCATCATCTGGCGAAGCTGCTGAGAATCAAACTGTTTGTTCCCGGAGAAACGGATCCGCTGCAAGCGAACCTCGCGCCCCTCCTGTATATCGAAGATGACATCCTGGTATCCTTGGCGGGCGGTGGACGTGTGTCGCCAGCTGACCCTCACATCCGGGTAGCCCGCATCGTGGTACAGCTTGAGAATCTCCGCCCTGGCGCGCGACAAATCGTGATCGTTGATCACGCGACCGGAATTGAGTTTGGTAACCTCGCGCAACTTTTTAGCGCCGTAGCGGTGATTGCCCGTGAAACCGACTCCTCCCATCACCCCCGCCGGTTCCACCTCGAACACCACATGCACTCCACCGCCTGATGGCTCCACCGCCACCCTCGCGTTGTTCCCTACCAATCCCTTCTCGAGCAGACGCTCCAAGTCGTCATTCACTCGGGAGGACATGTACTTCGACCCCACAGACGTCTGGATGACATCCAACAATCGCTGATCCGGCACGGTGCGCTGTCCATGGGTGTAACGGATACTTACCCCGGTTACCCTCCTGCCTTCATATGCCGTTGCG
The DNA here is from genome assembly GCA_947626545.1 of uncultured Akkermansia sp. GTDB lineage: Bacteria > Verrucomicrobiota > Verrucomicrobiia > Verrucomicrobiales > Akkermansiaceae > Akkermansia. The sequence goes on from CANQSS010000032.1 coordinate 15,944, forward strand.
TCGTTAAAAATTCCCAACCCGGTCGCCTCGCCCAACTCACGCATGGCTGCCTCTTGTCCGATCAGTTTGGTGTCAGTTGAGGTTTTGATCAATCGACCCGTCGTATTCGCACGCTGAGCGCGATCTTGTTGAGCCGTCTGGGACTCTGCCGCCTTTTCCTCCCCCTTCGCCTGGTCAGGAGCCGTCGTCACCGCCTCCGTCGTGCGGGCGGACGCGTTGTCATGAAGCATGGCATCCAAGAAGGGATCATTCGTATCCCCTTGAGCATAAAGAGTTGACAAGCTGATGGCCAAAAGTGGAGTCGCGATCAACGACGCGGGCGTATGCATTGAGCTTGCATTCATACCCTTCTATCATGCCCTACCGCGCTCCCTTGGTCAAGTTATTATATAGTCATTTTTGGCAGACGAGGCGGTGGCGCCTGACGGCGCCTATGTACGATGTACGATGGACGATTTGCAAATAATGCGCAGCGGAGCTGCGGGAATTTGGTGCCTGGCGGCGCCTATGGACGATGTATCATTTTCGATGGACGATTGACAAATGGGGAAACGCTTGCTATGATGCAGGGGTATCGCTCGTTCACTTACAGAGCTGGTGGCAAGTTCCCCGCCTTTCGCGCGGGAGCTGGCGGGTCTGCGTACCGGCGACAAGCCGTCTCGTCCCATCGTATTTCCCTCGACTTGTCCGGCAGCGTACGCGTTTGTGGTGGCGATGGTGGCACAGCATGTGCCCGCGGGCAAGCGGCTGTGGGTCGTGGCAGATTCACTCCCGGTGCAAGAGCGCCTGTGTGCCGAGTTCCCCCTGTGGTGTCAGTTACCCTGCCTCTTTATTCCCGAGCAGGAATGGCGAGTACGCCGTGCCGTGAGTGATCCGGATGTGACAGCCGAACGTTTGGACGCCCTGTACCGCCTGACCCAGCCTCACTCTGAAACTCAAGTCGTGGTTGTGACACCCATTGGCCTGGATGACCCGGTGCCGAATTTCACCGACGAGGCTCGCGGCGAGTCCGTACGCTTGCGGGTGGGTCAGGACAACTATGGTCCCGAAGATCTGGCGCGTTTGCTCGGAGAACACGGCTTTGAACGGGTAGATCAGGTGACAGCTCGCAATCAGTGGAGTTTGCGGGGCGGCATTCTCGATGTCTTTCCCCTGCAAACCCCCACACCTCTGCGCATCGAGTTTTTTGACGACGTCATTGAGAGCCTCCGCCCCTTCGACGTGGATTCCCAGCTCTCCTACAACAAAGTTCAGGAAGCAGACATTCTCCTCGAAGAACCGGAAGAGCAGGGAACACTACGCCACAGAATCTCCCCGAACGACATCACAATCGTCCTGCCGGGCTGCGGGGAGGCCGGCGACGTCGTCATTCTGGAAAATCCTCCGGAAAGCGTGGGAGAGCAGCACCCGCTGTATGAAGCTCTCCAGCGGGATGACCTCTCTTTTTTCCCCACCCCGCTAGGTACCTTTGAAAGTGGCGACTTTGTGATGCAGGAAGCGCGGCGCGCCTATGTGCGAAGCATCCTCCAGCGTCGGCGCGACGACATGTGGCGCATGGTCATGTACTTTTACCACGATGGGGAGCAAAAACGCTTTGAAGAAATATGCGGAGATGATCCCGCGTGGAATGCCGTTCAGGCGCGCATCGGCGAATTGCCCTGCGGCTTCAGCGTTCCGAGCGCCAAACTCGCCGTTCTCTCGGCGGCAGAAATTTTCGGACGTCACTCTGCCGTACGCCGGCGCTCCGTGTCCTCTCGTGAAGCGCGTATTCGCGCAGCTCAGGTTCAAACCCCTCTCGCCGAAATCGAACCCGGCGACCTCGTCATCCATGCATCTCACGGCCTGGGGAAATTTTTGGGCATTATCCGCAGTGCAGAGGATGAAGAAGAAGAACTACACATCCAATACGCCGGCAACGTGCTCCTGCGCGTGCCACTCAGCCAGGCCCATCTCGTCTCCAAGTACGTAGGATTAGGCACCAAGCAGCCGGAGCTCAACCGCGTGGGCGACGCCCGCTGGCAACGCGCCTGCAAATCTGCGAAACGGGCAGTGGAGGATTACGCGGCGCAGCTGCTGGAGGTGCAGGCGCAGCGGCAGAGCAAACCCGGCAATGCTCACCCGGCAGATTCCACGTGGATGTGGCAATTCGAGTCATCTTTTCCTTACCGGGAGACCCCTGACCAACTGCGCGCCATTCGCGATACCAAAGCTGATATGGAATCCGACCTCCCGATGGACCGACTGATCTGCGGCGATGTCGGTTTTGGCAAAACAGAAGTTGCTCTGCGCGCGGCTTTCAAATGCGTGACGGGCGGACGGCAAGCCGTACTGCTGGCGCCGACCACGGTATTGGCAGATCAGCATTACCGCACATTCCGCGAGCGCATGAGTGAATATCCGGTGCGCATTGAATTACTCAGCCGCTTCACCCCATCCGGACGCGTGCCCGGTATTCTGCGCGGACTGCAGGATGGCAGCGTCGATATTGTCATCGGTACGCACCGTCTTCTCTCTAAAGACGTTGTCTTTCGTAACCTGGGCTTGGCCATCATCGACGAAGAACAGCGTTTCGGCGTGCGCCACAAAGAACAATTCAAACGCATGTTTCACATGGTGGACATGCTCACACTCTCCGCCACGCCCATTCCGCGCACCCTCTACGTCGCCCTTATGGGAGCGCGCGACATGAGCACCATCAATACTCCGCCGCCTAACCGCTTGCCCGTTCAAACCGCTGTTTGCCCCTTCAGCGAGGAACTCATCAAACGTGCCATTGAACGCGAGCTCGGGCGCAAGGGTCAGGTTTTTTTCTTGCACAACCGTGTGCAATCCATCGATCGCATGGAAATCATGCTGCGCCGACTCGTCCCGAAAGCACGCATCGTGACCGGCCATGGGCAAATGGATAAAACCCATCTGGAGCAAATTATGAGCGACTTTGTGGCCGGAAAAGCCGACGTGTTGCTTTCCACCACAATCATTGAAAGCGGCATCGATATCCCGAATGCGAACACGATCATTATTGACCGCGCAGACCGCTTCGGGTTGGCGGATTTATACCAGTTGCGCGGTCGTGTTGGGCGCAGTAGCGAGCGCGCCTATGCCTACCTTCTGCTGCCGGAAAAAGACTACATGTACAGCAGAGACGCGCGGCGGCGTGTATCAGCCATCAAGCAGTACACCGATTTGGGCAGTGGTTTCAAAATTGCCATGCGTGATTTGGAAATTCGCGGTGCGGGCAACCTGCTCGGCACCCAGCAGAGCGGGCACATTGCAGCTATTGGTTTCGATTTGTATTGCAGGCTGCTGCGTCAGAGCGTGGATCGTTTGCGCGGCGTAGAGCCAACTGTGCGAGCTGATGCCCAAGTGAAAGCTGATTTCTTGTGCATGAGTGAAGGCTCCGCTGCCATGGCCGGTGAATCCGTCCTTGGCGCCTATATCCCGTCCGGTTACGTCAACTCCGTCCGGGCGCGCATGGAGTGTTACACGGCGCTTGCACAAGCCGGCAGTTTAGAAGAAACCGACGAAATTCGGCGCGCCTGGCGAGATCGTTTTGGTGAGCTACCGAAGCAGGCGGAGAACTTGCTGCTGTTGCAAAAAATACGCATACTCGCCGCACGGCACGGCATCAGCATTGTTGAAATCAGCGGGCAGAAGCTTCTCCTCACCCGCAACAATGATTATATTCTACTGGACAAACGTTTCCCACGGCTGAAAAAGAAAGAGCCGGCTGAGCAGCTCGAAGAGGTTCGACATTTGTTGAGCACTATGTGACCAAGCCATATACGTCCCAAGAAAAACACAAGTCATTTACGATTTACGACGGAGGCAGACGGAGTCTGCCCATGGACGATGGACGATTGCGATTATAGCGCGCTTTGCGCGGGGATGCGAAGCGAATGCAAAGCAGAATTTTGAAAACCATGCGCTGGCGTAGTTCGAAAGCGGCGGGAGGAGGCGCTTGGCAGCGCCTATGTACGAAGTACAATGTACGACGGAGGCGGCGGGGACGCCGCCTATGGACGATGGACGATGGACGATTGAGAAGTTTGCGCGCGAGGCGCGGGGGATTATGGACCAACAAGGCCGCGCAAAATGTAGTCACGGCCTGCTTGCCGGACAGTGACCTCGTTCAAATGAAGTTCGCGTGGCAGAAAATCACCGGGAAGAAAGGAGCAAGGACCTCCGCCAATTATCGGAGACATATCCTGCACCCACTCATTCACGAGTCCTTGCTCCAAAAATTGGCGCAACAAATTGCCTCCGCATTCCAACATCAGCCGCACCACATCGTAGCGCTCATGCAGTTCTCGCAACATGGCGCTTAGACTCTCCATACGTTCATATACAATAGTTCGAGAAGAAAATTCATCCGTAAATAGTTTTATATCAGCGGGCAGGCTTGCTCGATCACGCGTCAATACGACACGCCAAGGCTGCTGTTTGCAGAGCGGTATTTTACGGAGTGGGGTACGGATTGTGAGCGCCGGATTATCTGCGCGTACTGTGGCACCCCCAACCAAAATCGCATCGCTTTGTAACCGTAGTTCATGTGCCAATCTCAACGATTCAGCGCAGCTGATCCAACGTTCATTCCGGCGCGTCAGACGACCATCCAACGTGCACGCCACCTTCGCCGTCACCCAAGGTAATCCCGTTTTCACGCTATGCACCCAAGGACGCAGGAAGCTGCTGCAAGCTGCCTCTTCCACCCCGGCGCATACACGAACACCTTTTGACTCCAAAAGGCTCCTTGCGCGTCCTCTGTGGCGTTTATCCGGATCCTGCATTCCGTACACGACGCGCTCGATACCGGCTTCCAAAATCGCATCCGTGCAGGGAGGTGTTTTTCCATGGCTGGAACATGGCTCAAGAGTTACATAGAGTGTCGCTCCCCGAAGCAATTCTCCATTCCCTCGACGAACGGCATCCTGGATGGCTCTTCGCTCCGCATGTGCCTCTCCGGCTTTTTCGTGATAGCCTTCACCTATCAGTTGCTCCCCGGAATATATCACAGCGCCTACAGGCGGATTCGGACTCGTTGTGCCAACTCCATTCTGCGCGAGCTGCAATGCTTCTCTCATGCGTACGCTGTCTGTTTCTCCCTGCATGGCTTCGTGGCTTTGAGAATGACATTATAGAAAGCTTTTTTCTTCATCATCTGGTATGTAAATAGTGTATATAACTTGGAAAAGCTATTGATCTTGTCCTGTTTACGAATGATATGTTCTGTGAATAACCAAGTTGATAACTCTATTTAAACTCATGTCTTCACATTACCTCCCTGTTTATTGACACCTTATTCACATCTTTATTCACAGTGCGTGTGAATAAGCAGTTCATGTTTAATGCAATTTATTGGTATTAAGGGTCATCGTGATAGAATTCATAGAAAAATACGAAGGGTGCTGCAAAGGGGATAGCCACGTTATAGACCAAGGTTCCAGGTACGTCTACCACGATAAGATCGATGTTTTTGAGAATCTTGGTGGCCAGTGAGTTACGAGTCGGGATTCGGCGTGATGGCATCTGGTACGTCGTTTCGTCATCAATAGTTGCCGCAACTCGATAACTTTCAGTGATTCTCGGTGATGTTGTCCACGAACCTGAGTCGGGACGATTTATTTGTTCAGCAAGAACATGTAGTTGTATAAATCCATCCTTGCTTGTCAATACGCGAGCCGTTGCTTTGTCGATCGGATGGTACACCAAGCCGGGGTTAATTTCCGCCGGACGGAATGTCGGGTTGTTTCCCTGACGGCGGAAAACGCTATCGTAAATGATGGGGTATTCTAGCTTGAATCGTGCCTCGTGTGCCCCCACGTACCATTGCTGTCCAATTGCATCATGGTAAACTTTCAAGTCGTTGCAATTTAATACATGTCCATTGTAATGCGCACCGAGCTCTCCCACGTTTTTATGCGTTTGCATGTACGCGCAAGAACATAACAAGGTCAACGTTACCAGCGCCGCTAATCTCAGCAATCGTTTCACTCCCCCAGCCTACCAAATCTTTCTCTGCCTTGTCAAGCTACGATTTATGATTTGGGAAGTTTGTGCGCGTTGCGCGGAATTTGGCGAAGCAGGAGGCGCCTGACGGCGCCTATGTACGATGTACGATTGAAGAGTTCGCGCGCGTTGCGCGGGGGAGAGCGAAGAAGGGGCTTTTTTGATACGTATGAGCGATGATATCAGTCAATAAGAGTCTTTTCTCTGTTGATGAACTTCTCTTAAATGCGCTTACTGTGCTAAAAAACTAAACGTGCTTGCTAAATGAGCGAAGAACTGATAGAATCAGCGCATGTTTTATTCACGATACAAGCTGTACCCGGTCGGAGCATTGAGCGCGCGAGCTGCAGCGCAACCGCGGGAGGGAGTACTGCTCAAGGGAGATAACGGGGGATACGCTTGTTTGCAGAGTTGGCCGGAGTTGGGAGACTCACCGTTAGAATATGAAATGGATGCTCTGCGCGATGGCACGCCTCTGTTGCTTGGTGAACGGGCGATAAAGTGCATGAAACTGGATGGTGAAGCTCGTGCGAAGGGGGTCAATTTGTTTGCCGGGCTCAAAGTGCCGCGCAGCCACGCCACGTTGACCGTAAGTGTGACCCCAGCGCAGGTGTACAATCTGCACCAAAAGGGCTTTCGTGTGGGCAAAATTAAGGTGATACCCAAATTGGCATCCACGGTGGAGAGGCTCACCAATTTAGCCGCCATGGTGCCGGAATGGAAATGGAGGGTGGATTTTGATTGCACACTCTCAATGGAGGAAACGCTTCAATTCTGGGAAATGCTGCCGGAAGCGCTCAAGGAACGCGTTGATTTCATTGAAGATCCATGTTACTACGACGTGCATGAATGGCAAACGTTGCAGGATACCGGCATACCGCTGGGCTATGATACGCCATTGCGCAATGAAAAAACGATACCGCAACGCACTAACAAGCCGATGATGCGTATCGTCAAACCGGCACGTCATCACAGCAATTCCGGGCAACCTGTTTTTACCACCAATTTGGATCATCCGCTTGGTCAATGCTGGGCAGCCTACAATGCAGCCGTTTTTTACACGGATAAACCGGAAGATCAGGTACCACTTTGCGGCTTGGTAACGCAGCACGTTTACCAGCCGAATGCATTTTCGGAGCAGCTCGGTCTGGACATTATTCCGGAGTTTCACGTACCTGCCGGTACCGGGTTAGGTTTTGATGCCCTGCTGGAGGCGCAAGATTGGAAAAAATTGTGAAAACGGTGGCGCCTGGCGGCGCCTATGTACGAAGTACGACGAAGGCGCTTGGCGCGCCCATGTACGATGTACGATTGCGAAATTCGCGCGCGTTGCGCGGGATGCGGAGCAAAGGCGGAGGCTGAGTTATGAAGCCGTGATCGGGCGTGGTTACAAAGCGGACGGGAAGCGGTAGCGCCTGACGGCGCCCGGAGGCAGACGGGGGCTGCCCATGTACGATTTTCGATGTACGACGAAGGCGCTTGGCGGCGCCTATGTACGAAGTACGATTGCGAAATTTGCGCGCGTTGCGCGGGGAAACTCCGCAAGTCGCTTTGCGACTGTTTACGATAGACGATTTGGGAATCTTGGTCTCATCCGAGCGTAAGTGCGGTAACATACAGAATTAGGTGCAGAGATGCCAAACCGAGCAGCACATTCATCCGTTTGTCTGCCGGTGTATGCGTTATACGATGCAAGATGACACCGCCCACCAGCAACGCAGGTAACCAGCACCAATTCCATCCTACACCCGGTAACACTCGTGCCAGTTGATGTAATACTGCGTACGGCGCTACCAGGAAGGCTATGGCAAGTCCGCGCGCGCGGCTGTCTCCCAACCTCACAGCAAGGGTGCGCTTACCAGTAGTCGCATCTTCGGCGCGATCACGGATATTGTTGACTTCAATCAGCACGCAGGAGAGCAAGCCACATATGACACCCACCATGATAGCCGCTATATAGACAGTTTCATAGATTGATTGCCAACCAATTTGCACGAAAACTGTGCCAACCACAGCAACGAGACCAAAGAAAAGCAGGACAAAAAGCTCTCCTAGTCCATGATAGGCGATGGGAAACGGACCACCGGTGTATGCATACGCGCAGATCAGGCAGGGAATGCCGATAAGAATCACTCCAAATCCTTGCGCTTGGATGAGTGGGATGGCGGCGACGCATGCCAGCAATAAAAACGCCACACCCCACAGCTTAACGGAACGAGCACTCATGCGTCCCCCTGCAGTAATGCGCAGCGGACCTTGTCGGCGTTCGGTGTCGGCGTGACGACTGGCATCCAGTGCATCGTTGAAGAGATTGCAAGCAATTTGAATGCACATGCAGCTGAGCGCAGTGAAAATAGCCAGATAGTAGTTGACTGAGGTATGAAGCGGACAGGCGAGGGCAAACTTATGCACTACGACACATCCCGCCCACACCGCCACCAAGCCAGCCGGGAGAGTTTTCGGTCTTGCCGCCAAGAATATAGATTGCAGCGTCTTCATTTTTTTCTGGGATATTTGCAAAATCCGCCGCGAGCCTCGCGAAAGGGGTCAAAGAGGTGATCCAGCCCGCTGTTTTTGATGAGAAAAGTCTGTTGCATGAGATATCCAAGCTTTCCCTTTGGCCAGCCACGTTGGGCGAACCAATCCAAATATTCCCCCGGCAGGTCGGAAATGGGACAACCTTTCGGAGGAAACTTAGTCGGACCGTACATACCGAAAGGCATGTACATCTCCGCGATTTGCACCAGCAGCTCGCGCAGATCATCTGCCCCGGGTGGTTGAACGTTTTCCATTACTCCTGTACAGCGCATACGCCCCATGGTAATTGCTCCTCAGTGTGGAGAGGAACAACGCTTTGCCCGTAACCACGGTAAACCACCGGCACTTGCATAGCAGTATCGCGCAAGGTCACTTTTTTCAACGGCGGAGTGAGACCATATCGGCGACAGGCATTATCGCTCACAAAGGCCTGCAGTTTGTCAGCCGCGCCATGTTCCGCAAATATTTTTGCCAGGGCAGGCAGAGCAACGGGTGCGCTAAAAACGCCGGCTGCACAACCACAGCATTCCTTTTTGTGGCGAGGGTGCGGTGCGGAATCGCTGCCAAACATAACGCGAGGATGGCCGCTGAGTGCAGCATGCAGCAAGGCTTCTCGATCTTCTGAACGTTTGGCTACAGGCTTGCAGAAAAGGTGTGGTTTCATAGCTCCACCCAGCAGATCATCCAGAGTGAATTCCAAATGGTGCAGGGTGATAGTAGCGCACAGGTTTTCATATTCATCCAGCAGTTGCAATGCCGCAGCTGTAGTGATATGTTCCATGCAGATACTCAGCTTGGGAAATTGCTCTGCCAAGTGGCGGTATATGGGCAAAAATTGCTCTTCACGATCCATCACGAATCCGTGACTTTCGCCATGCACGAGCAAAGGAATACCTAGGGCTTCCATGCAGCGCAGGGTAGGTTCAGCCATCCGCCAACTGCTCACACCGCTATCGCTGTTGGTAGTCACCCCGGCGGGGTAGAGTTTGATGCCGAAGAAGCCGGGAATACTTTGCACAGCAAGCAACTCTGCTTCGGTATAATTACGGAAGAAGAGAGTCATGAGTGGAGCAAAATGTTCGTTACACGAAGCCTCCAAAACCCGCTTAGTATATGCTTGCAACGCCTGCTCATCCGTCACAGGTGGCACCAAGTTCGGCATGATAACGGCTCCTGCAAAATCTCTCGCGCTCAATGGCGCAACAAGTTTCAACATTTCGCCGTCCCTCACGTGCAGGTGCATGTCCAGGGGACTGGTCAGCGTGATTTCCATACGAGCCTATTCTAGCAGGTTCTACATTGGTTAGCAAGCCAGGCAACCGCATTGGAAAATGCGGTTGCTATGTACGACGGAGGCAGACGGAGCCTGCCCATGTACGATTTACGATTTACGAAGTCAACTATAATTTTGAGGCGGGGTAAATTTTTATTTTTGCTCAATCCATCAGAGCAAAGCAGAGCTTGTG
>CANQSS010000033.1 GCA_947626545.1 uncultured Akkermansia sp.
TCTCCTTGAATATCTCCGTCAGTTTGGCGTATATTTCGTCTCTGTTCATATTAGTGTTCGATGGTTATGATTGATTGTAGGTTCTTGTGGTTCTCTGTATCCAGAGTCCACACGGTATCGTCCCCGTGTGTTTCCGCAAGTGTGAATCCGAAGGTACGGTACAATTCCGCAACCATGCCGTTCTTGGGCGTACGGTAGTAGTAGCCACGGATTTGGGTAATCCCTCGTTCCTTGGCGAGGCCTACAAGTTCATCCATCATCGCCTGCTCCATCCCCCGCTTCAGCACCCGGCAGCTCATGAGGAACAGCTCGATATTGAGGGTTTCCTTCTCCTGACGTCCGATCATGACGCTCACCACCCCATTATCCCCGAACTTATCCGTGAGCTTGCCATAAAGGGTGATACACGAGGGAGCATCCGCAACGGTCTCAATCTCCGCTTGGGTGTACCTCTTCGTCGTGAGGTTAAACTGGTTGGATTTGTTGGTGAGCTGGGCAATGCGCGCCATGTACACTGCCGAAAAAGGCTTGATCTCCGCATGCATCTCCAGAGAGCGCAGGTAATCCTCATAATTCCCGAAGCTCTGCGCCGCCTGCACGCGTTGTGCATTCGCCTTGTACATCTGCGTGCGGGCGAGGTCGTCCTGCGAGAGGGAAGTCACCTCGAAAAAGCCCGCACGGTCAATCTCGCGGATGTAATTCTCGGGGCAGCTGATGGGCACCACACAGGCATGGGGTACCTGCGTCTGCACAATCTCGCGCTCCGCCGGGTTATCGTCCACAAACACCAGACTTTCCGGCAGCAGGTTGAGCTCCTGCGCGATCTCCACCATGTTCTGGCTCTTCGGATTCCAGTTCGCCTTGATCGTGATAAAGTCCTCCTGCCGCAGCACACCCTCCGGATGTGCAAGCCCAGCCAACGCATTCTCGCGGTCGTTCTTGGAATTGATATTCAGCAGCACGCCGAGTCCCTGGTGTGCCTTCAGATACTGCTGGAACTCCTGGTAGGCCTGCGCAGCGGCGGTCTCTGAGCCTATTTCTAGGTTCTGCACACCGTCATCCCCCACGACGCCTCCCCACAGCGTATTGTCCAAGTCCAACACAAAGCCCTTCTTGTTCTTCCCGTAGAGAGACTTGATGATACGCGCTACACTGTGTGCCAGGCAGGGAATAGCCTCGATGCGGCAGCAATACTTGTACAGGTACCATGCGGATAAATCATGCCAGCGGGACAATCCGTAATCCGCCGCCACGTAATTGAGGTCGTGGATATAGAAGTTCTCGTGGCTCTGGGCGTAATCATAGAACGCCATATTGAGCCGCTGGACGAAGTTGGTAAGCCCATGAATGTCCGACGCATCCTTGTTGCCCAGCAGGCGGTAGAAGGGGTATTCAAAGTTGTTCTGGATGATAGTGCATCCCAAGTCATTTGCGCATTTTTCCCACATCCCCCGGAAACGCCCTATCTCCGCCTCATACTTCTCATCTACCTCTTCACGGATATCACGGACGTCAGGGGTATGGAGGATATTGCGGTAAGAAGTGTGGAACCAGACAATATCCGGATGGAAGCTCTGAAGCTCCTCATTATTGAACATGACCTCCTCGTAGTACTGGTTGTACTCACATTCGTAGAACTCCGCCTCAATACCGTTATAGAGCAGGAAGAGGTCGAGGATCTCGCGGATATCATGCGTCGTGGAGCCGCCAAGGATAGCGATCTTCTTCTGAATCCTCTTCTCGTCGCCTTCCAGTAGAAGCTTACGTATCGTGTTGCGTTTCCGCAACACGAGCCCCGGATCCGTTGGGTATTGCAGTTGATGGAGAAGAGTATTCATAATAATAGATCTCAGGAGCTATCGGTATTTAGAATCTGAAATAAATGAAGGGGTTGTAGGTGGATGCGGCGATAGAAGCTGCCGACAGAATGAAGAGAGCCAGCAGCCAGAGGTTCACTGCTGCTATCCGTAGTTGGCTCCTTCCCTCTACCTCCAGCATGTTGCTGCACAGCGGCGCCGAGCAGACGATGCCTACGATGAGGGCGATGATTTCGATGCGATCCACATAGTAGATGAGATGGTACATGGTCTCTCCTCTCTCTACGCCGAACATGGTCAAAAGGTAATGCCAGGCGTAATTCATGGTGTCCGAACGGAAAATAACAAAACTGATTATCACTACCAGCATGGTGTAAATATGCTGTACAACTCTTCCTGCAAAGCTTTTTCGGTCACGGTTCCAGCCGGTCATAATTTCTAGGAAGATGAAGAAGCCGTTGTAAAGACCCCAAACGATAAATGACCAGGCAGCTCCGTGCCAGAAACCGGTCGAAAACCAAACCACAACCAATGATATGATGGTAACGAGTGTATTGGTCAATTTCCTACCTATACGTTTGCAGAGGGATGAATAGGGGACAGAAAGCGTAAGAGCACGAGAGAGCGGCAGGAACATATAGTCCCTGAACCAGCTCCCCAGTGATATGTGCCAGCGTCTCCAATATTCGGAGATGGATTTTGAGATGTACGGGTAGTTAAAGTTTTCCAAGAATTTGAACCCGAAGATGGAGCCGAGCCCAATAGCCATGTCCGAATATCCGCTGAAATCGTAGTAGATCTGGAAGGTATAGCAAATCGCTCCCAACCAAGTGGTCACACAGTCCAGTTGATCGATCGGTTGGGTGAATACTTTGTCGGCCACAGCTCCCAAGGTGTTGGCGATGAGAACTTTCTTGGCGAGTCCCACGATGAAGCGTTTCACGCCGTAGGCTACTTTCTCGAAGTCCACCGTGCGATTCTCGATTTGGTCGGCGACGTCATGGTACTTGACGATAGGTCCTGCCACCAACTGTGGGAAGAGGGTGATGTAAAGCGCGAGTTTGTAGATGTTTCTCTGCGGCTCAACTTCCTCCCGATAGACGTCCACGACGTAGCTGATGGCCTGGAAAGTGTAGAAGGAGATACCAATGGGCATGATGACCTTGATGAAGTCGATATGACCATCAAAAAGAGCGTTGATGTTCTCGACAAAGAAGTTGAAGTATTTGAAGTAGAACAGGAAGCCCAGGTCTCCCAGGATGGTGAGCAGGAGCAGTACTTTTTTACACTTGTACTTCGAAATCAGAATGGCGCCGACGTAGTTGATGATGATGGTGAGCAACATCACGGCCACATACCGCGGCTCGCCCCAGGCGTAGAAGAAGATGCTTGCCAGCAGCAGAACGTAATCCTTCAGCTCTTTCCTCACCAAAAGGTGCAGGGCGCACACGATCGGCAGAAACAAAAAAAGAAATACTGTTGATGAGAATAACATGACTTATTTGATTGAACAGAGATCGCGAAGTCTTGACAGGTTTTCTGTCGATATGGATAAAATGAGAATGTCCGGCTTGAACGCAAGAATGTCTTTCTTATACAATTTGAGAATCTTAAATTCATCAGCTGTTTTCGCCTGCCCCATATTCAACCTAACATATTTGGTTTGCGCGGCTGAATAGGGCAAGAAGTGGTTGAGATTTTCATTTTGCGAGGTTCCCATCAGCATGACCCTGCGTCTTCCCTCAGTATATGAAAACTCCTTGATAAATCTTTCAACTTTAAACGCCATTTTTGCTCGATTGTTGTGGTCATAATAGCTATAGAATGCTCGGTTCGGAGAATCAGTCACATCTTCATAATTGAGAAACCAGTACAGGTGACGCCATGTAAAGGCGAAACTTTCATCATACAGATCTCGGATTAACCAATTTTGAGACTTTTGGAAATCATTAAGAGAAACAACAGGCATATCCGGGAACTCCTTGCTTATCTCTTTCATCAGTTCGCAATACCCAACAAATGCCCCCCAATCTGTCCAGTGATTCGTCCATTTGAAAAACACGAAGTCTGACTTAGCTGCGTCGAGGAGAGCCTTGCACGGATAGATGTAAGGAATATGGTGTTTCTCTGTTTCATTCCTGATGAATTCATGCGCCTGAGAAACTTGGAGAAACTTTTTCTCATCGAATCCATATTCTTTCTTGAGAAACTCCCCATAAACATTTTCCTTTCGAGGAACTTCGAGGACATAAAGCTTGATTTTATTCCGTTGACAAAACTGGTTTAACTGAATCAAATTGCGGACAATAGATTGGTAAAATGTTGGACTATTGTCCATATTTACCACAAGGGGCAGTTCAAAAAGCCAGCTGTCTTTCTTAAAATAGACGGCTTTTTGAGCGCGGATAACGCGAGATAGCTGATTTCTAATCGTATCATGCAATTTTATCAGGGCAATGCGTCCACAGAAATGATCATTGAACCAATTTTCATACCGTCTCCCGTAGTCAGTTCTTTCTTTGAAGAGGTCTTCCAGCTTAGGGTTCACGGCAAGCATTCTATTTTCTCGTTCAGACTTCACAGCATCTGAAATGCCGATCATAGGGATGAACAACATGGGGAAAATTATTGCTAAAAAGAGAGCATCAATCCTTCTGATACCCCCCCCCTGTATATAACTAAGTAAGCGATAAACGAGAAAAAAGAACAATAGATTCCCCGTGATAACGTACCAGACCATTCCGGATTTCAACTGTGTAAAATCATGGACGAAAAAATGATGCCGACGAAACTCCGCTTCTATGTGAAGGATATCACCTTTTTTGACCCAAAGTCGGTTAGCAAAAGGCTTTATAAAAGAGAAAGCTCTACGTTTTGTCAAAATAGTTTTGCCGTTTATTTTAACATTTCGCCAATCTATTAGGCATGGAATAGGAATACCGTATTCATCATGCACATCTGGTCCTCTGAAAAGTATGGTGATTTTCCCATCACGTAGTGCCTTAAGTTGAAGAGAAAGTTTCTGCCATTTCCCTCTTGTTCTTAAACTTTGATTGATTCGGTGAATATTACTGCCAGGCTCGTAAACCCATGTAGCAAAGAAGGGGTTGGGTGTTAATTTTATACTAAGGGGTTCATTCTTAGTAATCTGCCCGGAATACAGCAAATCAAGCCGAGCCTCCTTATTAAAAAGAGACCGTATAAATCCGCTATAACCGCACTTCGTCCATAGCGGTAGGCACAAAATATTGACGAAAATAGTCAGAAGGGCGATGCCCCAGATTCTCTTTTTGCCCATAAATAGTATTAGATTAGTAAACAGGGATAGATTTCCTCTTTAGCACAAGGTTCATCTCAAAAACCCGTGCACCTACGTTTGGGTAAGGTGTGTCTGTTCATCATTGTCCATAGTATGATGTGGGACCGTGCTTCCGCAAATAATGCTTATCCAGTAAATACGAAGGAATCCTACTTAAGGTTGGACTTAATGTTTTGCTTAGATAGCTCATTTTCGCTACCGTTTCCAAAACTACCGCATGGTATACAGCCTCCTCTGCACTAGAACCGAAAGTGAAGGGGCCATGAGATTTTACCAAAATTGCGGCAATGCTCTCCGAAATCTCTCCCTTCATTGTTTCGACAATAACCTTACCT
This sequence comes from uncultured Akkermansia sp., assembly GCA_947626545.1. Classification (GTDB taxonomy): domain Bacteria; phylum Verrucomicrobiota; class Verrucomicrobiia; order Verrucomicrobiales; family Akkermansiaceae; genus Akkermansia. The sequence continues at coordinate 5,472 of CANQSS010000033.1, forward strand.
GTATTCAATTCATAATCCTGTGCTATCTCTTCTTTGGTCAACTCTCTGGTTACTGGAATTTCTCCAGCGAAATAATCGGCATGAGTTGTACCGTACGGACATATTGCAATGCCTGCTTGAGCGTATGCAGTTGCAAAAATTGAATGCGTATGGCAGATGCTTTTGACGTGAGAGAAATTTCTGTATATCTCCAAATGAGTCGGTGTGTCTGACGAAGGTTTCAGATTGCCATCGACAATTTTTCCATTCAGATCAACAACAACCATATCGCAAGGCTTCATTTTGTCATAGGCTACACCACTGGGCTTGATGACAACATATCCCGTTTTTTCGTCAAACTCGCTTACATTGCCCCATGTGTATATGACAATTCCGCTCGTGGATAAAACCACGTTCGCGTCGCAGACACGTTCTTTTAACTGTTCAAGCATTGTGGACCTCCTTAGTGCGCTAAAATATAGTCTCCAACATCACAAATGTTATTGAACATCTTGCATGAAATCGCTTTTAAATCATCCTTGTCTCTAAAGCCGAATCCATAAGTAACTGCAATAAAATCAATTCCAACATCTTGTGCACCCTTCAAATCAGCATTCATGTCTCCGACCATAACCGTCATCTTTTTATCTGCATGCAATTTTTCCATACAAATACTCATAATATCGGATTTTGTCAGACTTTGCTCCATGTCGCTTCCCATTGCATAGTCGAGGTATTTTAATATCGCAAACTTATCCAATATGGAAATTGCGTTATTGTGACTTTTACTCGTTGCAACAGCGAGTTTAATCTCCCTCTCTTTCAACTTCTCCAAAAAAGGCAAGACTCCCGGATACATACGCGCATCGTAGAGAGAGAGTCTTTTATAGACGGCTCGGAAATGGTTAGCTGCATTCAAGGCAGCCTCTTCACTAATGTTGTAATATTTCTTGAAAGAATCTTGCATGGGAGGCCCAACAAACGTCTTCAGAATAGCCTGAGCAGGACAGGAAAATCCTAAATCATACATAGTTTTCTCGACGGCCTTGATGACACCAACAGAAGTATCAAGCAAAGTTCCATCCAAATCTAGCAATACGAATCTATACATACTCTCCTCCTTTTCCTATCATCTTGTCTTTTTCTACGATACTGAGCGAGGCTCTGCGAATAATTGCTTAAGTCAATGATTTTTCATACAATTCTTCTAACAAAGCGTAGTCATACTTTTTCTTTTGTTCTTCATCAAGTTTTTCTATAATGCGCTTCAATTCTTTTAACTTGATGTCATGTTTTTTTAATAGGTAATCGACATTAAAAACATGAGCGTCGCAACGTCCGGCAAGAAAATAGGGTGGGCAGTATCCCCAATTACAACTTTCATGAAGTTTGGGCATGAGGATATCAATGATATCTAGTAGTGCCTCCAAATCATAGCTCCCTGCTTTTTTCTTGTTGATAAATTCTGCCAACAACTCCGTGTTGGCATTACCTGCCCCCCTCCCGCAGCCGAGCATTGAACCATCTACGACAATGTCACGAGTCTCGGCAGCAAATGAAATAAAACTCTGTGTATTTGCCACTGCGAGCATCAAGTTGTTGTGAGCATGAAAACCAAGTTTAATGCCGCTATCCAACTCTCCATTTACAATTTCATAAACGCGTCTCAGATCATCTCCATACATTGCGCCAAATGTATCGACAATACTGTACCCTTCCGGTCGCAGCTTATTCACTCTTTGTATCGTTTCTTTCAGTTCAGGAACAGAATAGCCTAATGTATCAACATTTTGGATATACATTTTATATCCACGCTCCTTGATTTCTTCTGCGTAATCAAATACATCCTTCCTCTCATGTTTTTTGAAACATATCCTAATCCCATCAATAGATCTCCCGTTACAGGGTGATAAGTTATTCAGGTTGTATCGCCCGTAATCAACCAATGCAACATACTGTACAGTTGACTTTTTATTTGTTAAAAACGGTTCAATTTCACCAGGGTGGGAGAATATAGTGTTATTCATACATGCTCCCGTATCCTTCAAGAACCCACATTCTATTATGTTTATTTGCGAATTCTCAAGGCTCCTTATGAAGTCCCGAATATAACCAGCACCCATACATAAATTCTTAATAGGAGCTTCTCTTAAAGTACAATCTAGCAGACTAATCTTATGCATATTCAACTCTTCTTTTTTTTAAAATTTCTTCAACTTTTGGGATATCTCTTGGATTGTCTACCGAAATAGAATCCGAAACCACTTCCACACATCTAACATTTTTTCCGTTCTCAACCCATCTTAGCTCTGCTATATCCTCAATTTGCTCGATTTCGCCAGGAGGGGTATTTACGAAAAAATCCAAAGCTTTTCTCGAAAAAGCTTGTATGCCAATAATTTTTTTATAAGAGAACAAGGAGGATTTATGCGGATAAGGAATCGGGGTACGAGATAGATACACTAAGCGATTATTACTTATGACAACCTTAATATTACCAGAATCTACGAGTTCAGTGGGGTCATTGATTCTTCGATAGGAAAATAAAAACTCTGCATTTGTCCTTCTGAGGTCATCAACTATTGTTTGGATGCATGAAGACTCGATCAGTGGCTCATCCCCATTCACTACCACATATCTGTCAGCATCTACCTTGCTCGTCACCTCATGCACTCGGTGAAAGCAGTTCATGTGGGCTGGACTTGTCATGATGGTCTTGATATCACATTGCCTGCATACTTCGCTAATCCTCTCATCATCGGTCGCGACATAGACATCTTCAAAATCATTAACCTGCTGTACACTATGATGTACCCACCAGATCATGGGCTTACCCGCAATCATAACCAAAGGTTTGCCAGGGAACCTTGTGGATCCATAGCGAGAGGGAATAATAGCTACTATATTCATAATTGATCGAAATTATGTTAAGTTAAATATTCGGTTTCAATTATCATAAATAATTTTTTTCTATAAGGTATTTACGATCTGCCTGACTAGCACATCTATCTTACCTTGCCACTCGTATTCATGAAGAGTTTGTGGGTCAATCATGGGATAAGAAAACAGAGAGTACACGTTCATCATTCTCTTTGCAGAAATTGGTTCCCACAGGAAACTGGTATAGATGATGTGCTTCTGTACGGGGAAGGAGCTAATAAGTTCTGCTAAACCGCATCGAATGCTAATAATTGCTTTGCTCTTAGATGCGAGATACATCGCTTGTCTTATGCTTATGGAGGCACATTTGCCGTATTTGCTCATCCCTTGTTTTGTATTTACGAAAACATCGATACCTTTTTGTTTCAAGCAATCGTGCAGCCGCATCCAAAACTCATCTGGTAGAGGCTTCACAGCGTTCGCCTCGGCAATAATAAAAACAAATTTACTCAAATCAAGATCGTTTACAAGTCTAGCAAACGCTTGGTTTTTTTCTGAGAAATGTGGAAAAATTCTCCCCCAGTTTTTTAAAGAGTGTTTTTTCTTGATGTGTTCCGGATAAGGCGTACCACCCCCTCTGCTATAGAGCTCACTCATTTTCTGGCTGTCGTGTAAAGTTTGTGGCCATACGACAAATTTGATACCTCTGTATGTAATATGGTCGTGAATAAAGGCACGGTTATAATCGTGGTAGGTGAGACATTCTGTGAAATAGAGTGGCGTTTTCTCATCGAAGACCCGTATAACATCTTCAAATATTCTTCGATGAAAAACAATACATGGACTTTTCGCCTTATTCTTCCGCACCAGTTCTTTCCAAAGGAGACAAGCAAGATAGGTATCACCATTTCCATTAGCCCTGAGTAAGAGTACGAAATCATGTTTCCTCGCAATCTTTTGAATTACTTTATCAAGAAAGGCATGTTCGAATGGCTTGGGGAAAATTTTGAAATATTTTTCTGTGATGCCGTCAACTTCCACGCGACCGTATTGAGCGATAGGTATTCCAAAGAAACGGATTTCACATTCCTTACACTTTCGAGTGTTATTTTCGACTTTTTTTAAAATATTCATCAATGTAAAATATTTATAAACAATTTTATTAATAGAAAAAAATCAATAACTTATATGCCATAGTTTTTTTAGTGGAGCGCAATATTTTGGAAGGCGCGATACTTTCTCTTTTAACATATTTGATCCATGTTTTAGATCAAGAGCGAATGAATACTTTTTGCAATCGCTTGCTATAGGAACTATGCCCAGCTCCTCAAGATTGAAGATCTTCTCTAAGAATGGGAAATGGACTTTATCCTCGCACCAGTAACATAAATATGTCCCCATAACATTCTTCAAAAAATTCCCGTCTCGGCACCAGTGGATAAAGTACAGATTTTCAACGTAGAATGTCTCAATTTTCAGCATTTTTTTATCAAGTAATGACGTGATAAACCAATCTAAATTCAAGCCACAATCAACTCCTTTGTAATCGTTCTTCCATTCATCGGTTGAATTTGAAAAATAAGGGATAACATCGGCTACGTTTCGTGTGTAGGTAACTCCAAATGTCCACTGCTTACCTCGAGATCTGCTTCTCCACATATCAAGAGAGGAAATCTGAACCCCTCGCTCCTCGCAATCCTCTTGCACAGCTTTCATTATCTCTGCTATTTTCTCAGGTTCTGATACAAGCATTGTATCATCTGCATCAATATTCCAGTAGTGGTCAATATGATACTTGGATGCATGATAAAATGTTGCCAGATGCGCAGCCGCTATTTTTCGCCATTCTGGCGTTACTAACCTGCTGGAAATCGTCAACAATCGACGTGTTTGACTTCTTATAAATTGAACATCGTTTCCCAAAAATCTAACCCTTTTAAGTATTTGCTTCCTAAGTTTTAAACTGTCACATACAAATATCACCTTGCCGCCGCAGGCTTGCACTATGTCAACCCAATGTTGAATTGAGTCAAAGGCATAGGAGCAACACAAATGTACTTTTAAATAAAAAGAAACTTGAGACATTTTTTAATAAAAGGGAGATAAAAACTCCCGTTTTGTTTTCATTCCTATGACTCTATATCTTCTAGCAATTTTAACTTACTGCCAATCTCCTTCTTAATATCAGGATTAACTTGCAAATATTCCTTTGTATAGACATCTTGAAAGAGACCTTTTAGACCGACGGGATTCACAGAGATTAGCTCTACATCAGGATAGAAAATCTCAATATGATCCTTATATCGTTTCCAACCATCCAACAACATGGAAGTAGCTCTTCCAGTTTTCCACTCGTCTTTTTGCTTTTCACCATTAAAATACCCATTTGCAATATTGTCACAACCGACGACATATATTCTTTTACAACCAGAGTAGATAGCAAAACTTAGGGCGGAAAAGATAGCAGATCCTAGATCTGGCAACGGCTGCAATGAAATATCCCTGCAAATGACCAAACTGGGGTGATCAATATAAAATTTATACGCATTGGAAAAGGATTCAATCACGCAATCAGGTATAAAAGTTACCTCTCTAGCGGGACCTCTTCTGTAACCCCTGTATTTCGAACTTACCAAAGCTTGTCCTATAAATTTAATAAACCCTTCTGTGCTTAATTCTTTATATAGTTTTCTAACGGAAGTAGAATCTATAGAGAACCAGTAGTCTGGTTTGACACAGCTAAACGAGGTATTAACCCCGAAATGGATACTTCCAGATATCTTTTTATAATAATTCAAAGAAGGAGCACAACCCAACAACACACCTGTAGCACCTCTGTGGATATCCTTAAATTGAGGGAAAACTTTTTGATGTTGATAAACTACCAAGTGATGATTTTTGAATTGCTCAATGTGTAATTCTTTTAATGCTGCATTCACTGTGGAACGAACCTCAGTACGCACTGCATCAATAATTTCCGATTGCAAAATCGATTGACAAGAGTTGGAAGAAGCCAAGCTCGCAGGCGAGCAAACATGAGCAACCTTTGTGCGAGAACTTGATTGACGATGGCTTCTAAAGAATTTAATTCCCAAAATATAATAATCTTTAAAATTTAATTCTTTCCTTGTTTTAAACAGACCGCAAAGAAACCTTTTTTTAACGATTTTATTACTGATAACCTTTTTTTCAAAAATGGAGACTTCGCAAATCCTTATATTTACGCCTTTGGCGGAAATTATCTTGGAATATAATTTCATAATTCTTGCTAAACTAATTTTTCGTTTTGTGGATACCCTTCGTAGATGTGTGTGCAAGTATATCCTCCTGAATGATGTTTACATCCTGCTTAAACACGTTGTACTCACGAATAAATTCCCTGGTAGCCCATGGGAAATGCTCAAAGCTGTACATGGGTTGGAGGTCACCGTGGAATTTGTTGTAGGAGTAGATGATGAATTGGGGAATGGGGAGATCACAAAGGACATCGCATAGACCACTGCGCAGTGCGATGATCGCCCTGGCGTGTGAGGCGAGAGCGTAGGCCTCCGGAATGGAGAACAGCGTGGAATTGTAGAATACATCGTGACCTTTGGCTCGCAGAGAAGTTTCAATCTCATCCCAGAAAGCGGTCGGCAGAGCCTCGCAGGAACGGGCGGCGGGCGAGAGAAAAACGAAATTGTCCAGATTGAGCCGTAGGGCCTGCGCTTTGATGAGAGCGCTGCGTTCGACCTCCGAAGAGATAGCAGCGCGGGAGTATGAGAGAGGCGACACATCGACCTGCATATGCTCTGCCCACGACTGCAGGAAGGGCTTTCCCTGATTATTCAGCGCGATGAGTTGAGGGCCTGTGAGGAGGGGTTCAACGCAATTTCCGTCGATGCTTTGGGGCTCATTGAGTTCCGCCGCATTGCCACAGTAGAAGACCGGAATCTGCGGGGCAAACATGCGAAAGATGTCGGCATGCTGAGGACGGCTGCCGAAGACGAGTTCATCGGGTTTGTACCAGAGGGCGTGGGTGCGCGCGTACGTGACCGCCTCGCCCGTGTTGTTGACGATCACCCTGATGCGGCGGTCGTGCACGCCGCGCACATTGGCGGCAAAGGCCTCTGCAAAGCTGTCGTACCGCTGTGCGTACTTCTTCACTTTGTATTGAATGCCCAGGAAATAGCGCTTCTCGCACAATTCCGTTTTCTTCACCCGGATGATGGGCAAACCAAATAAGTGGACTTCTCGTTGCATCATCACACCTCCTCATCAATGCTCCAATGAATATCCCACGTTCTGTCGCGCCGTTGCCTCACCGCATACGCCATGCACAAACCACTGGGCTTGTCGTCGTTGATGAGGATACGCTCTCCCACGGGCGCCCCGCAGATGAGCCAATTATAGCGGATTCCTTCTCGATGCAAAAAATCTTCCAACGCTGCCCTGTGCTCCTCCTTGCGGCTCGTGAGCAGCACCACCACGTCTTCCTCCGGCAGCTGCGCAAAAAACTCCTTCACCCCCGGCAGCAGTTCATCTCCGCCATGGAGGTGTCCGTTGTGCACGCAGAGTGTGCCGTCCACATCCAGAATCCAAGTGTGCGGCAAGGACGAGAGCGTGAGAGAGGCAGGAGTCATGCGCGCTGTTCGTCGAGGTAGGTTTGCAGTTCCAGAAGCCCTTTGTAGAAGGCGCCGCAGATGGCGTCGTAGTCCTCCCAGGCGTAGGTGGTGAGACTCAGCCAGATAATCGCGTGCAGCAGCTTGATCTTGCGGCGATCTGCCCCGCACAGCTCAAAGAAGTCCTCCTCCAGTGCGCTCCATCCATTGGAGACGATTTCCAGCTCTACGTCCTTCTCACGGATCTCCAGAGAGAAATTCTTGCGGTTGAACTGGTCGTAGTCTCCCACCACGCTGTAGTAGAGCTTTGCCCAATCGTAGTCTGCGTCGCCGTACAGCGCCGTCTTGCCGAAATAGCCGCGCGGGTCGATGAGCACCGGTCGCACCCCCTCCGTTTCCAGCAGCATGTTGTGGAAGGTGCAGTCGCCGTGGATGAAGTGGAACTCGCTCGGGAACATACGGCGCATCTGCTCCACGACCTCGTCTTTGATGGCGTAGATGTTGCGGCAACGCTTGCCGTTGATGGTGACCCATTCATCCTGCGCAAAGGGGACGAGTTGCTGCACCTTGGCGAGGCGGTCGAAGGTTTTGGTGATGTAGTTGTTCTCGCAATCCGCCTGATTCGCGGGGATGGCGGGGGCGAGGTCGTGCAACTGCTTGAGGGCATCGACAATCTTCACCAGCAAGGCCCGCTTGAACCCGCGAGTCAGGAAGGCGTACTCATACACATTCTTGCCGCGCACCTTCTCCATCACCAGCGGGGCGTAGCCGTAGATCTGCGGGATGTTTTCATAGCCCAGCTCCTTGGCCTTGCGGTACCAGTTGCCCTCATCCACGGCGAGCTTCTCACCCTGCGCGTTGATGGGGTACTTGATGACCACGTCGCCCTTGAAGTCCACCTTGTTGAACGGACGGCACTTCGGGCGATTCAACTCGTTCTGGAAGTAGGAGAGCATGGTGCCCACCTCCAGCCCGCCGTACATATCCAGCCGCCGGAAAGAGAGCCCCTTTCCCGCCAAGTAACGCACAAACTCTCCCTCTTGAGGGACGTCGGCTATCTGCCCCTTGTCGCGGAAAATGAACATGCCCGCCACACCGTTCTCCGCAGAGGCTTCTTCGCTGAACTGCCCGTCGCGGTACGACCATCGGCACGGGAAATCCTTGGAGATGCCCAGGTAATTGCTCTCCACGGACTCCGGGATCCCTGTGACATCCGAGAGGATGAGGTCGCACCAAATGAGCATGAAGGGCGAAGCGGACGGTATGTGCTGCAGGGCCTCAGCAATGCCTGAACAGGTGCCCTTGCGCGTGGCGTCAATCACTTCGTAATTTGCCTCACAGAATGCCGAGAGATACCGCTTGAAGGTCTCCTTCTGGTAGTCTGCAATGATGAGGAACTTCGCCTGCGGGTAACGCTCAAAGAGATGAAAAATCATCGGCCGATTATCCACGGGCACCAGAGCTTTCGGCTTGTTCGTGGTGAGCGTCTCCAGCCGCGAGCCTCGCCCGCCCGCTTGCACGATAATATAGGGGATATTATTTCCTGGTCGGCTCTCTTCCGTCATGGGGTGAAAACTGTTGGCGGGGAGTTTATCTCTTTTTGAAAGAGATACTCAGCATCTTCTTAATTATCAATTAACAATAAGTCTGTTATAATTTAAAATTAAGACAGATCGACAAAGACAACCGTTCGCTTTTATGACATAGTGGAAAGCTAAAATCCTACCTTTAAGGATTTTCACATTTTTGGGCTGGACATCTCTTTCAAAAAGAGATATCTAAGCTTAACTCATTAAGTAACTGTTGGAAAAGTCAAAAAAAAGGGCAAAAGATTAAAACGGAACAGATGAATATCTGACCCTAGAAACGTACTACTTTTACGATTTACAACACGCACGACGGCTGTAAGTGCGTATATGGACAGCGCGGATGCGCTGCCCCGAAGGGGCGAAAACTGACGGCGGCTATAAGCCAGTTTGGCCAAAAGCATTAGCTTTTGCCCCGCAGGGGTAAGGAGTCGTGAGGCGACTCCGAAGCAACAGTCGTGAGGCGAGCTTGAGGCAACTGCAAAGCAAATGCGGACGCGTATTCGTAAAGCCGTGATCGGACGTAGTTACAAAGGGGTGGTGACGCTTGGCGGCGCCCACATCCGTCCCAAGAAAAAGCGCCCCCAATGGTATTAATGGCACATCATGCGTCATAAGCCGTTGGTTATTTACGATGTACGATTTACGATTTACGATTTGAGAAGTTCCCGCGCTTACGCGCAAGTTCGGCGGAGCAGATGCGAGCGAAATGTGATGAAGCTATACACGGGCATAATTAGAAAGGTGCGGGGATGCGGAGCAGGAGCGCGGAGAAACTTTCAAAACATTGCGTGTTGTCAGTTAGAATGATTTGTGGATATGCGATGCCAGCTTGCAGATTTCTTTTTCACCGTATTTCTTCCATGAAACGCATGAGGAATGGGTTGAATGAGTCCGGAGAAAATTTCTTGGGACGGATGTGGGCGGCGCCTATGTACGATGGACGATTTGGAAAGTGAGCGCGCGGGGAGCGGGAATTTGGCGGGTGATTTCCTAAAAACAGGGTTTTGCGGACATTCACGGTTCTGAGTGTATCCTGCGGGGGAACACGCTTACGATCGCGAGAGCGAGGAGCTGTAGTTCTACGTCAAACATTGCGATGAGAACGGTACTCGGGGAGGAGGGAAGGCAGCGCAGGATGATGCAGACGAGTGCGACGATGCACACCGGCTTGATGAGCCACTCAGCCGAACGTTTGCTTCCCTCGTCGTCTGCGCAGGTCAGAGTCCATATCAGGATGAGGAGCGTGCTATGGAACATTCCGGGCACAAGGAGGATGATGGATATGAAGTTCGTTTTGCCGAGTTCTGCTGCCATTACGACGAAGGAGAGAATCTCTGCCCCCATGAGTAACGCGCAGCAGTACGCCGTTCGTGTGGGGAACAGCGCTTGGAGTGGGGCTGAACGCTGTTTGGCAGAGCAGTACCGCCAGATCCCGATTCCGATATTGATAAGCGTCGCAATCCAGAGAGCAAACATGAGTATCCCGACATTTCTCAAAATCATCAAAAAACCGGGCTCATCCGGGTGGATCAGGTAATCGACGCAGTCCTTTCCGGAAATCAAGAGAGCGATCAAAACAAACAGCAGCATAAGTCGTCCCACCCGCTGGCAATCTCTTGAATCCTCCTCTCGTAAGAATAGACATGGTACTCTCAGCATGATAAGGGTCGGGATGGTAAAAGGGAAAAGTACGGCGAACCATAGATTCAGCTCCGCGAGCATCATGCCCGCAGACGCCAAAACGACGAGCAGTGCTGCAAATGAGCATATCTTTCTTTCATTCATAGAGATTCCTCCTTCTTCCTGCGTTTAACGAACTACGCAGGTCCTTACTCTTCCATTCCGCTTACTTGGGTATCCACCTCATCCAATCGGTTTTGCCACAGGTAATGGCGCGTTTGGGAGAAGAGTACCCCCGACAGCGCAACCATGCACACGAGATTCGGGAGAGCCATGAGCCCGTTCGCACAGTCCGCAAAGTTCCATACAATGGTACTTTTGGGCACCACACAGCCCAAAAATACCACCAGCACCCATACCACGCGGTATGGCAGAATCAGCTTTCCTCCTCCCAAATAGGCCAAGGCCTGCTCCCCAAAGTACGACCACCCCAGCAAAGTGGATATCACGAAGGTGGTCAGACTGATCGTAAGTAGCCAGGAACACATACTGCCCGCACTTGCAAAAGCGCGATAGGTGAGCATACTGCCCTCCCCACTTGCAATGTCGGGTGAGGCCAACAAGCAGATGGTGAGCGTCAATCCCGTGAGTGAGCATATCACCACAGTGTCCCAAAATGGGCCGGTTGAGGAGACAAGCGCCTGTTGCACCGCATTAGGTGTACGCGCCGGCGCAGAAACGATGGGAGATGAGCCCATGCCCGCCTCGTTGGAGAAGAGACCGCGTCGCACGCCGGTCTGCATGGCAAGCATGATCGTAGAGCCGATGAATCCCCCAGTGGCGGCCTGCTGCTGGAATGCCGAGGAACAGATGAGCTTCACAGCCGGCCACACGAGTTCAAGATTCGAACCGATGAGTACGGCACAGCCCGCCATGTAGATGACTGCCATGCCCGGCACGCAGGTCGTGCATACGTGCGATATCCCCTTCAACCCGAAGAGCAACACCACCGCCACCAGCGCAGCAAATGCCAGTCCGGTCTGCCAGGCCTCAATGTGCAGCGGACATTCCGAAAGTACGCCCGCTACAGCGTTCGCTTGAGTGACATTGCCGATGCCAAAGGCAGCCAATGCTGTGAACACGGCAAAAATGACCGCAAGCCATTTGCACCGCATTCCTCGCTCAATGGCATACATCGGGCCTCCCACAATATGCCCCTGCTCGTTACGCACGCGATAGCGGATGGCAAGCAGACTTTCGGCATACCTCGTGGACATACCGAGCACCCCCGTTACCATGCACCAAAACACAGCTCCGGGTCCGCCCGTAGCCACAGCCGTCGCCACGCCTACAATATTGCCCGTGCCTACATTGGCCGCCAGCGATACCATCAGTGAGCCGAAGTGCGAGATATTTCCCTCCCCATCGCGTCCCGCAAAATAATAGCGCAGCGCTGTAAAAATATACCTCTGAGGAAAACGCAGAAGCAACGTTAAATACAAATGCGTGCCCAACAACCCAAAAAGCAATACATAGCCCCACAGCCAATCACTCGTCCGCGCCAGCAGTTCATCTATTGCCTCTACAAACATCGGCGCGCATTGTACCTGCCCGCCTTTCACATGTCAAGACCGGGGCAAACGCACATGCGTTTGCCTATGTACAACACGCACGACGGCTGTAAGTGCGTATGGACAGCGCGAAGGCGCTGCCCGGAGGGTGAAAACTGACGACGGCTGTAAGTCAGTTTGGCCAAAAGCATAGCTTTTGCCCCGAAGGGGTGAGGAGTCGTGAGGCGACTCCGAAGCAACCAGGGCAGAGTGGTGCCGGTGAGTCAACTTACGATGGACGATGTACGATTTGGAAAGTGAGCGCGCGTTGCGCGGGGGAGAGCGGAGCTGAAGCGACGCGAAATTTGGAAGCCGTGCGCGGGAATCGTTAAAAGGCGGCGGGGGCGGTGGCAGACGGAGTCTGCCTATGTACGAGGTACGATGGACGATGTACGATTTGGAAAGTGAGCGCGCGTTGCGCGGGGAGGAGCGGAGCTGAAGCGACGCGAAGTTTGGAAGCCGTGCGCGGGAATCGTTAGAAAGCGGCGGGAGCGGTGGCAGACGGAGTCTGCCTATGTACGAGGTACGATTTGGGAAATTCCCGCGCTTACGCGCGAGTTTGGTGGAGGTGGTTACACGTCATGCCTGACATACAATGAAATGCTCGGCCAAGCGTTGGAGCCGGCCGAGCATTTTGCTGTACTTATGTTCGGGAAAATTAGGAATGGTGAGGAAGCTCCTCCCTGCGCGGAGCGAGGGCGAGGAAAAGGAGGGTCCAGCCGGAGAAAATCATCTCGACGGCGATGACGGTACCGAGGAGCCAGAAAGAACTTTCCGGCCAGCTCCACGTGACAAAGGCGCCAAGGACAATCGAGATGACGGAATTAAAGAAGCGCCAGGCACTACCGGACTCGGAGCGCAGAGAGAAGGCGACAGCCAAGCGCAACACACCACCGACAAGCAAAGCAATGCCGATGACGAGCGTGATGACGCTCAGTGAGCCTTCGGTGCGCATGATGAAGGTGATGCCCAAGCATGCGTATATGAGCGTGGCGAGGATGTTCCAGATGCGATAACCCGGTCGGGTGAACACCTGAATAAAGCGCATGAGCGCTACCACCAGCAGAACAAACCCGGCCACCCATACTGCAGAGGCTCCCATGATATAAGGGAAGCTCAGCAGCACGAAGCCCAGCACGAGTTCAGCGATCGCCAACAGGGCCACCAGCCAAGAGCTGGTGACCATGCGGCCCGTCGTGTGTGTATTCATATTATGATTCATGGCATATTGCGGTTAGACGTTGATGAGTGTGCTTCCAATCGATATGGGAGAGGAAGGAATTGATGTAGGCGGCGCGGTTGTTGTGGTAGCGCAAGTAGTAAGCGTGTTCCCACACATCGCAGACGAGGATAGGCAGCAAGCCGGGAATGAGAGCATCGTGGTGGCGGCAGATGCCAAAGACACGCAGCAAGCCACTGACAGGATCCACCCCCAGAACACCCCAGCCGCTTCCCTGCACCGCCAGCGTGACGGAGCGGAACACCTTTTTGAAGCCTTCCATACTCCCAAAAGAGCGGTCGATGGCATCTGCCAAGTCGCCCATGGGCTGCTCACCACCCTCGGGGGAGATACTCTCCCAATAGAGGCAGTGCAAAATGTGACCACCGAGATTGAAAGCAAGGCGCGATGTAGCATCCGGTGCAGCAGCGGGGTCAAGCTCGCCGGTCTGCACCCGACGCAAGATATCCGCCGCTTCATTGGCTCCGGCCACATAAGAGGCGTGGTGTTTATCATGGTGCAGCAGGACCGTCTGCTCATCCAGCAGCGGCTCGAGATCTGCGGCATCGTAAGGCAACGGCGGCAGCACATAATGGCCATCGCGGTATGCGCAGGTGGGATAATTCGTATTCATGCCGAGGAGTGAGATACACCCCCAGGGCACGAATGTTCAATCCCGGTTAGAATGATGGACTAACCGAACGGTAATCCATTTACGATTTACGATTTACGATTTAGAAAGTTCCCGCGCTTGCGCGCGAATTTGGCGAAGCAAGATCGAAAAGGATGTCATGAAGCCATGCACGCCCTTGGTTAGAAAGGCGCGAGAAAACGGCCGACGGCTGCAAGTCCGTTTGACCAGCCCGCAAGACTGCCCTTAGGGCAAACGCATTTGAGAGAAGTTCATCAACGGAGAAAATACTCTTATTGACTGATTCCATTGTTTATACGCATCAAAAATCGTGACAACGGCGGTCATCATGATGATGGATCTAGAGGAATCTCTGCATACGTTCATGATCCATAAAATCTACGTAATGCGCACATTATCAATAAATCGAACATCGTAAGTTGACTCACCGGCACCCCATTGCCCTAGTTGCTTCGGAGTCGCCCCACGACTCCTTACCCCCGCGGGGCAGCGCATGCGCGCTGTCCATTCGACCTCACTGCCCGTTGATGCGAGGGGTCGTCGGGCGTCTTGCACATAGGCGGCATTTTCCGCCTCCCGCTCCTTTGTAACCACGTCCGATCACGGCTTCGGGACATCCCGTCCGCTCCGGCCTCGCATCCCCGCGCAACGCGCGCGAACTTTCCAAATCGTAAATCGTAAATCGTAAATCGTAAATCGTAAATGAATTGTGTGTTGGAATTGCTTTTTCTTGGGACAGACGTGTGCAATATGGGGCAATTTTCATATAAATCAGGCCCGAACTGCGGGGGCGAAGTCCATGCTCAGCACCGTCACATTATCGGCATCTTCGCGTCCCAAGGCTCGACAGCCCTCAACGATTTCAGCAGACAAATTATCGGATCGAGAGTCCAAAATCACACGTGCAGCCTCGCTGAGGGGGATGGGCAGCAGCAACTCATCCACTCCATCGCTCGCAAGTACAATGCGATCGCCAGGCAACAATAAATACGGCGTGGGAGAGCTGTCAATCAGCGGGATTTTCTCCCCAGTTACAGCCGAGCGCAAGGGATGTCCCAGCGACATAGCCTCCTCGAAAGACATCGAGCCGGTCTTCACAAATTCCTCGTAAATGGAGCGCATGGAGTGGTCAGCATTAAGGCGCTGCAAGCGACCATGGCGCCATAGGAGAAGAGGAGAGTCTCCGACACTGACCCACCAGAGGACGCCGGAAGAAACATAAACTGCCAGCAGTGTACAGCCCCCATACATGCCACGCTTAGTGAAAAAGTCGCCCACGGACTTATTGGAAAAGTCAAGGGCATCGCGCATGCGCTTGGCCGTCACCTCATCCGCCAACTGCTCGAAAGCCTTTACGAAAGATCGCGCAGCAATCTCAGCTGCCTGATACCCGCAATCGTGCCCGCCCATACCGTCGCAGACAACAGCCAAGGAGCCATCCTGAAAATGGCGCACGGCGTAGGAATCCTCCATATCGACGCGTTTGCCGATCCATTGGGCAACCTGAACCTTCATATGATTTGTTCTACCACGCTGAGCCTTCATTGACAAGTCAGAAATACGACAAAAAGCTCAGATTCGGTTTTTAAGCTGGGGGAAAAGGATGATATCCCGGATAGAGGAGGCGCCGGTAAGCAGCATGCAAAGCCGATCGATACCGATACCTATTCCACCGGCGCTGGGCATCCCGGATTCGAGGGTCTCAACGAAGTCGTAGTCGATTTTCTGAGTTTCCTCACCGGCCTGGTGCATGAGGCGCTCGAGCTGCTCCACGGGGTCATTCTGCTCAGAGTACCCGGGGCAAAGCTCTTGCCCATTCATGACAAGTTCGAAGACATCCACCACTTCGTTATTTTGCGGATTGGCCTTGGCAAGGGGAACGAGATCACGCGCAACATGGCAAACGAAGAGCGGAGAGTCCTGCTTTTCCTCAACCAGCTTCTCGTACACCTGCTGAGTGACGCCCACGTCATCGAGCGTCTCGCCAATCTGAACCTGAAGCTCGTTTTGAGCGCGAGAGCGACGATCTTCCGGAGACAAGTCAAACCAATCAGCGCCCGCCACCTCCTTCACGAGATCGGCGTAATCAGCGCGGCGCCATGGGCGGGTGAGATCAACAGTGCGACGGACATTGCCCTCGGCATCGTACTGATCAAACACCAACTTGCCGAAAACGCGCTGTGCGACGGTGGTAATCAGCTCTTCCATCATGTTGGCCATACTCTCGAAGTCTCCGCCAGCTTCGTACACTTCCAACACCGTGAACTCCGGGTTATGGCGTGCATCAATACCCTCGTTGCGGAAGTTGCGATTCAACTCGAACACCTTCGGGAAACCGCCGACAAGCAACCGCTTCAAGTATAGCTCCGGCGCAATACGCAGCGTCACCGGCTTTTTGAGAGCGTTGTAGTAAGATTCGAAGGGCTTGGCTGCAGCGCCGCCTGCAACGTCTTGCAGCATCGGAGTCTCCACCTCCATGAATCCCCTCTCTGCCAAGAACGCGCGAATCTCATGAATAATACGAGAACGGGCGACAAAGCGCGCAGCGCTCTCCGGGTTACTCACCAGATCCAAGTGGCGCTTGCGGTAGCGCATATCTTGGTCAGCCAGGCCGTGAAATTTGTCCGGCATGGGGCGCAAGGCCTTAGAAAGTAACGTAAAGGAAACTACGCGCACCGTAGGCTCGCCCGTCCGGGTGATAAAGGTATCGCCCTCTACACCCACCCAGTCGCCACGCTCCAACAGCTTCCACAGCGCCCACATCTCCTCGCTCACCGACTTTTTGGTGAGCATACACTGAATACTGCCGCACACATCAGCAATGGTGAAGAACTGGGTCTTCCCCATATCACGCAGAGCAATTATGCGCCCCAGCAGGCGGACCTGCTGTCCCTCCACGAAGTTTTCTCTGAGCTGAGCCGGGGAGGTCGACACCTCAAAGCGGCATCCATAAGGATTGACGCCAAGAGCGCGTATTTTTTCGACCTTCCCACGGCGAACAGCTATCAACTCCTCCTCCCCCGATGAAGGGACAACAACTTCCGACCTTTGCTCTTCTGACATAACGAGCGCATTATACGGATTTACGCTGTATATGCAATGCAAATATGAGAGTCCTTATGGAATTATGGGGAGTGGAGTCGTGTTTTTCCAATCCCCGCGGGTGAAGTCGGGGAAGATTTGCGGGGCTCCGCCCTCGTTCACCGACTTTTCAGAAAGCGGACCAACCGCCGACCAGAATGCACCTTCGTACACGTTCTGATCCATCGGCTCGCCATTGTGCAGGCATTCAATGACGCGGTAGAGCATGATGTAATCCATGCCGCCGTGACCTCCATTCTTGCGGGCCTCCTCTCCCAAGCGTTTGTAAAGCGGGTGATCGTACATAGCGTACAGTTTGGACTCAGCCTCTTTGCCCTCGTACCACTCGTGGTAGCCGCCCTCGGAGGTGATTTCCGCACCGCCGGGCTGCCCTTTCTCAGGAGAATCGGAAGCCCCAGGGCTGATACGCTCGCCCGCGACGCGCAAGGGGTAATCCGCCAGCGTTCCCTGCGTCCCTTGAATGAGGTTCTTGCGATCGTAAGGACGGGGACTCGTCTCATCCCACTGCACCAGAATGGTGCGCCCCAGCTTCGTCTTGATCAGGGAGTTGCTCATGTCGCCGCACTTGAACTCAAGCTTGTTCCACTTGTGATCGGGCGCAAAGTGCTTTTTGGCGTAGGCGGCGCGACCCTTAGCGGGGCTGCCAAACGAAACGATGCGATCGAAAGAATCTTCCCCGCGAGCAAGGTTCATGTACTGCGCCACGGGTCCGAGTCCGTGCGTGGGGTACAAATTGCCGTTGCGTGCGGCATAATGATTCGTGCGCCATGAGCCGCAGCCGCGGTTCTCACTGAACATTTGCATGCGCAACTCGTGAATGTAAGCGGCTTCGCCGTGCAGCAGCTCCCCGATGAGGCCCTTGCGCACCATGTTCAGGAACATCAGCTCATTGCGCCCGTAGTTGCAGTTCTCCAGCATCATGCAATGCTTCTGCGTGCGCTCCGAGGTGTCCACCACGCGCCACAAATCTTCCAACGTGAGCGCCAGCGGCACCTCCACAAAGGCGTGTGCACCGGCTTCCATGGCGTCAATAGCCATCTGCGCGTGCGTCTCCCACGGCGTATTGATGATGACGGCATCCGGCTTCACCTCCGCCAACATCTTCTTGTACGCCTGCGGGTCCTTGCTGTACTCGGCAGGGCGTTTGCCCGTGCGCTTCTCCACTCGGTCGGCCACCCTCTTGGTGGCGTCGTCATGCAGATCGCACACCGCCACGACCTCGCAATGAGGAATGCTCAGAAAATGAGATGTTTGAGGGATTCCCCGCTCACCCAGACCGATGACTGCCACGCGTACGCATTCAATCTTCGGGGCGCGAAACCCACCCATGTAGATACTGCCCTCGGGGCGCGGAGAAACGGCTGCTGTATCCACCGGCGCGATATTTTTCGCATGCACAGCTTCCGCCCCGGCCGGACCGGGGTCCTGCGCATGCGATATTCCGCCGAAAATCACGGTGCAGCCGATCACCACACCCGTTGCCTTTTTTAATTGGTGCCTTATGTCCATAAGTAGAGTACTTTTTTCGTGTACCGTAAATAATACCCAGTCGAACCCGAACTTCTTTCAAACTTTTTCAATTGAATGGAAAATGCGCACATCCATCCCAAGAAAAAGCACACCCAGTGGTAGTTAACGGCACATCATGCAACACAATTCATTTACGATTTACGATTTACGATTTGGGAAATTCCCGCGCTTGCGTGCGAGTTTGGCGTAGCAAGTGCGAGGGGGATGTGATGAAGCCGTGCACAGATTGTGGTTCGAAAGCGGCGGGAAGGCGGTGGCGCCTAATGGCGCCTAGTTACGATCTGGAGATAATGCGCCGCAAAGCTGCGGGAGTTTCCTTTACTCTTCTTCTCCATCCAAATGCACACGCGTCCCAATAAAATCTTCTCTGGGCTTCATTCAACCCATTCCTCATGCGTTTCCGACAGACAAAGGAAGTAAGCTCGACAAGATGTCAAACCATTGACGATCCGGCATAGCAGTGAACCCGGCATAGCGTAACACCAGTTGCATTCCTCCTATCAACGCATCATCATTTCAGGATTTCCGCTATGCACCGGCTCGGCGATCTCGCGCGTAGCGCGCTAGCATTCAAATCGTAAACGGTTAATTTGAGGTGTTAAAATACGGGGGACTGCGATAGAATAACCGCAGTTGCGGAAGAAGGGATAGAACTTTCTAGAACCCCTATCCCCGGTGCATGGGAGGCTCGGAAATCGATTAGGGAGAAAGCCCCGCTACGATGTCAGAGCGCCATGTGCCCCGCCCAAGCGGCGGCTCCGCAAAAGACTCGTATGGTTGATAGGGCAAGAAGAAATTCCCAGGCCCGTAACCGTGTGAGATAAAATAAACAGATACGCTAATTATATGGAAAAAATATCAGAGATCAAGCTCGAGAAAGAGCAGGAAAGCAGCAGCGCGTTACCTCATAATTCAGGACGCCGAAAAGAAAGAATGGTACAATGGGTTAGGATCGGTTACCTCAAAAATAC
>CANQSS010000034.1 GCA_947626545.1 uncultured Akkermansia sp.
ACCAGCAACAAGACAAGAACCAGCAACAAGACAAGAACCAGCAACAAGACAAGAACCAGCAACAAGACAAGAACCAGCAACAGGGCAAGGATCAGCAGCAAGACAAGGATCAACAGCAGGGCAAGGACCAGCAGCAAGACAAGGACCAGCAGCAAGACAAAGATCAACAACAGGACAAAGATCAACAACAGGACAAAGATCAACAACAGGACAAAGATCAACAGCAGGACAAGGACCAGCAGCGGGACAAGGATCAACAACAGGACAAAGATCAACAACAGGACAAAGATCAACAACAGGACAAAGATCAACAGCAGGACAAAGATCAACAGCAGGACAAGGACCAGCAGCGGGACAAGGATCAACAACAGGACAAGGACAAGGACCAGCAGCAAGACAAGGATCAGCAGCAAGACAAGGATCAACAGCAGGGGAAGGACCAGCAGCAAGACAAGGATCAACAGCAGGATCAGGGCGAACAGCAGGCAGAAATACAACAAGCCGAGTTGAGTGAAGAACAAAAAGAAAAGCAGCGCGCTGCAGGAATTTTGCGCATGCACATGGACGAAGCCGGAGGTTCTCCCATCCCTCACAAGGATGTCCCCCGCCGCCGTCCGCTTAAAGATTACTAAACACTATGCGACAATTCATCCAAAGCATCATCATTATGCTCCTCGCGGCGGCCTGGTACGCAGCCGCACAGGTGACACCGGTTTGGTCCACAGGCGTGACAGTGCCGGGGGAGCAGGTACTGCTCTATCTCGTGGACACGGAGGTAGGCGAGGACATTTTCTCCATCCGCGAGCAGCCGCGTGTGCAATTCGCCGGGGTGCAAATTTTGCAATCCAAGGCGGGAGCCAACCCACTGGACGCCAACCGCGCCATGGTACAGATTCTGCCGATCTTGGTGCGACCGGACAAAGCCGGGACGCTGCAGATTCCGGATCTGACCGTGGAATACCGAAGCGGCCGCAAGCAGACGGTCAAAATTCCGCCGCTCCAAGTGTGTTCGACCGCACAAATTAAATGGTACAATACCCCGGTGCCTTACGGAGCACTCTGGTACACGCACCCGAAGGATCCCTACGTACACCAACCCGTTAAGGCCTCTCTCAAGCTCTTTGTTCCGCAGGATTGCTTTGTGAGCAATCTGCCGCAGATGAACTCCGTGGGTGTCAAGGTGAGCACACTGCAGCCCGCTGTGCAAGGTGTACTCGCCATGGTGCAGGGGCAGATCATGGAAAATCCCACGGCCTTCGCGCGTGGGCAGAACTGGCGCACGGTCGATTTCTCCGGGGAACTCACTCCCTTCCGCGAGGGAGCATCGGATATTACCGGCAAGATTTTACTGGCTCGCCAGCGCAGTTTCTTCACCGTGGGACAAGAGGAAGTACCCCTGCCCACCCTGACTCTTTCCGCGCTTCCCCTGCCTCCCGGAGCCCCGGCAAACTTCAGCGACACCGTGGGGCGCTACACGATCTCCACAAAATGCGATGCCTCTTCCCTAGCCATGAACGAAGCTGTGGAAGTGCAAATTACTGTGCATGGCACGGGCAATCTGCAGCAGCTCGCCTGCCCCGCTCCCGATATGACCGATGAGTGGAAACTCGTGCCCGCCACCCGCAAACCCATCATCTCCGCCACCGGCGAAACCATCGGCATGGTCTTCTCCCAACTTATGCGACCCGTCACGGAAGTGGACAGCATTCCTTCTTTCTCCCTCGCTTATTTCGATCCGGAGACCATGGCCTACAAGCGTGCGATCTCGCCGCCCATTCCCCTTCCCTGGCGCGAAACCAATTCCGCAGAGACCGCCTTGGTGCAAACGGCCGCCACACCACCACCTGCAGGCACGGTTCCTGTTGCAGAGCTCACAGATATTTACGGCTTTATTCCCGTGGGCAGTGAAGACCGGCGCATTTTCGTTCTGCCGCGTGCGCTGTGGTATCTGCTTTACCTGCCGGCACTCCTCATCTTCATTTATCTGGCTTGGCGATACGGCGCACGACTTTTGGCCGGCAAGTCCGCTGAACGTGCACGCGAGCATGAACTCGCTGCCATTTCTTCCGAGCCGGACGCCCTCACCTTCCTCAAGCGCATCGGCGCCTTTATCGAAGCCCAAGTGCCCGACGAAGCGCGCGATGAGGAGTTGCAACGCATCCTGCAACGCAGGGATGATGAGGCATTCCGCCCCGAAGCTTCCCCTGTCGTACCGAAGAATGAGCGCGCGGCCATGCTGCAAGCCGTGCGCAAAGCCCTGATGCGAGCGACCGGGGTTCTATGTCTCGCGCTGCTGGCCCTACTGCCTTTTTCTACCGCCAATGACAGCGCCCCTCAGGAGCTTTACGCCGCCCGGCAGTACTCTAAAGCTCTCGACAAGCTGCAACAACTGCAGAAAAAGCTCGGCGACGATGCACCGGACGCAGACATCCTCTTCTACGACATGGGCGCCTGCCAGTACCGCCTCGGCAAACCGGGCGCCGCAGCTCTCAGCTTTGCACGAGCCTTGCGCATCAATCCCTCTTTTCCCGAAGCCCGCGCCAACCTTGAGTTTATCCAACGCAAGGAAGGCGCCTTGCTCCCGGTGCGTTCCGGCGTGCATCATATCTTCACCCTGCTCTCCTGCGGACAACTCTGGATTGCCGGCATCATCTGCACCGCAGTGCTGCTGCTCTGCATCGCGCTGCACTTGCTCATGCGCCAACGGTCAGCTTGGCTCACATCCGCTACGGCGCTCTTTGCCATACTTAGCCTGCTCTGCATGCTGAATTGGCTCTACTATGCCACGCGCGACTCGGCAGATTTCTCTTCCCTGCCCGCATCAGACTTGGCCTACGTACTGCGCAGCACGCCTCTGCACACCGCCGCCTCACCGGATGCCTCAGCAACTCTCCAGCTCACCCCCTCTTCCCCGCTGCATTTGCTCGCCTGTCGCGGATCCTTCTCCTATGTGGAGACCGCTACCGGTCTGCGCGGATGGGTCGCCTCCGACCACATCGAGTCGCTCGACACCACTGATACCCCGCCCAGGACGCCTATCTTTATCCGCTTCCGGTAAACACAAGGCATTTACGATTTACGATTTACGATTTACGATTTGGATTATAGCGCGCCAGAGGCGCGGGCTATGCGAAGCTTTAGCGAAGGGGGTGGGCGGTGGCGACTAGCGTCGCCCATGTACGATGTACGACGTACGATGTACGATTTGGGGAATTCGGCGAGCAGAGCCCGCGGGAGTGCGAGGCAGGAGCGAGGGGGATGTGATAGAACCGTGCGCGAGAGCGGTGGCGACTAGCGTCGCCCATGTACGATGTACGATGTACGATTTGAGAAATTCGCGCGCAAGCGCGGGAAA
Organism: uncultured Akkermansia sp.; assembly: GCA_947626545.1. Taxonomy (GTDB): domain Bacteria; phylum Verrucomicrobiota; class Verrucomicrobiia; order Verrucomicrobiales; family Akkermansiaceae; genus Akkermansia. The sequence continues at coordinate 3,356 of CANQSS010000034.1, forward strand.
TTCCAAATCGTAAAGGTCTTGTGTTTTAGCAGTAGCGGGAGAGGACGTATGGCAAGATGCCTCCGGCGCGGAAATATTCCCGCTCGATAGGCGTATCGAGGCGCACAATGAGCGGCAGGGAGAAAGCCGGAGCCTGAGCCGGCTGCACCAGCAGGGTGGCGGCGGCGCGCGGAGCTATATCGTTGCTCAAGCCAGTGATGGAGAAGAGAGCGTCCTTCTGGTCGCGCACACGGTCGTAATCCTCCGGATGAGCAAAGACAAGCGGGAGCACGCCCATGCCGATGAGATTGGAGCGGTGAATACGCTCAAAACTCTTGGCAATGACCGCACGCACGCCAAGCAGAGAAGTTCCTTTGGCCGCCCAATCACGGCTGGATCCCATACCGTAATCCGACCCTCCGATAATGATGGTAGGCACCCCATCGGCCTTGTACGCCATACCGGCATCGTAGATGAAAGTGGGGGTACCGATCGGCGAAGAAATCGGCACATCCGGCTCGTTGACGAAGCGCGCGCCGAAATAGAGGGTGTAGCCGCCCTCCGTACCGGGGGTCATCAGGTTGCGGATGCGCACATTGGCAAAGGTGCCGCGCACCATGACCTCGTCATTGCCGCGACGCGAGCCAAAGGTGTTGAAATCGCACCGCTGCACACCGTGCTCAGCGAGGAATTGCCCGGCAGGACCGGTGGGCTTGATGGCGCCGGCGGGGGATATGTGGTCCGTCGTCACGCTATCGCCGAAAATGCCCAGGGCACGCGCCTCCACAATATCGTGAATCGGCTGCTTTTCCCCGGTGAAGGAGTCAAAGAAGGGGGGACGGTGAATGTAGGTAGAATCCGCATGCCAGGCAAAGGTAGCACCCTTTGGCGGGCGGATGGCATCCCACTCCGGCGCGGGCGAGCTGTAGCAGTCGCGGTACTCCTCCGGCGTGCAGGCGCGCGCGCGGGCGTCGGCGAGTTCCTGCGGCGTAGGCCAAACATCGCGCAGATACACGGCTTGTCCGTCCGGGGTGTGCCCCAATGGTTCGTTCTCCATATCGATGTCCATCCGTCCCGCCAACGCAAAAGCCACCACGAGAGGGGGCGACATGAGGAAGTTCGCTTTCACGCGCGGATGGATGCGCGCCTCAAAGTTGCGGTTGCCGGAGAGCACCGAGCAGGAGATGAAGGGATGCTGCTCCGCTGCCTGTTCGATGGCACTGTTGAGAGGACCGGAATTGCCGATGCAAGTGGTGCAGCCATAGCCGACAATGGAAAAGCCGATGGCATCCAGCGCAGCGGTGAGCTCTGTGTGCGCAAAATAGTGAGCGGCCGCACGCGAACCGGGCGCCATGCTCGTCTTCACGTACGCGGGCACGTGCAAGCCGAAAGCAAGGGCTTTCTTGGCGAGAATGCCGGCGGCGAGCATGAGCCCCTCATTGCTGGTGTTGGTGCAGCTGGTGATGGCGGCCACGAGAATGGATCCGTCGCGCAGCTCCACCTCATGCTCCTCAGGGGCATCCGGATCACCGGCACTGCCGTGCATCTGCACGCGCACGGTCTCCGCACTTGCGGGGCGACCGAAAGTGCTCTCACAAATGCGGGAAAAACTATGCTTCAGCTCCGCGAGCGGGATGAGATCCTGCGGACGACGGGGACCTGCCACGGCGGGCTGCACGCTGTCCAGATCGAGCGTCAGCTCCGTGCTGTAATCGATATCCCCCTCTTGCGGCATGCCGAACATTTGCTGCGCCCGGTAATAGGCGATGTAGGTATCCACATGATCTCGGCTGCGCCCGGTGGACAGCAGGTAATCCGCACTTACCTCATCCATGGGGAAAAAGCCCATGGTCGCACCGTACTCCGGAGCCATGTTGGCCACCGTAGCACGATCCGGCAGAGAGAGCGCCGCTGCGCCTTCCCCGAAAAATTCCACAAACTTACCCACCACGCCATGCGCCCGCAGCATCTGGGTGACCCGCAGAGCCAGATCCGTCGCCGTCACACCCGGGCGCAGGCTCCCCGTAAGCTGCACGCCCACCACCTCCGGCGCAAGGAAAGTGATCGGCTGACCGAGCATGCCCGCCTCAGCCTCGATACCGCCCACCCCCCAGGCCACAATACCCAAGCCATTGATCATGGTGGTATGAGAATCGGTGCCCACCAGAGAATCCGGGTAAAAGACATCCCCCTGCTGCATCACGCCGCGGGCAAGTCGCTCCAAGTTCACTTGGTGCACGATGCCGGTGCCGGGAGGAACCACCGAAAAAGAGTTGAACGCCTGCTGCCCCCATTTGAGGAACTCATAGCGCTCGGCGTTGCGTTCGAACTCACGCGTCATGTTCTTCTGCAAGGCGCCGGGGAAACCCGCCCAGTCCACCTGCACAGAATGATCCACCACCAAGTCCACCGGCACCAGCGGCTCCATCTTCCCTGCCTCCTTGCCACGCGCCTGCACCGCATCCCTCATCGCCGCTAAATCCACCAGCAGCGGCACCCCGGTCAAATCCTGCAGAATGATGCGCGCCACCGTAAAGGGCACCTCAAAGTCCGCCTTTCCCCCAGCTTGCCAACCAGCGAGATTGGCGACGTCCTGCTGCGTCACTCGCAACCCGTCACAGTTGCGCAGAACACTCTCCAACACAATGCGCAGCGATATCGGCATACGCCGGATGCCGGGGTATCCCTGCTCCGCCAGAGCCGGCAGTGAATAATAGCGCGCCGTCTTGCCGTCTCCCGTGGTAAATGTGCGTATCGTATCCATACTGCGTTTGAACTCGCGCACAGTGTACACTCATCCCCCACAAATGCAAGAAGAAAAAACGTTCCATGTACGATTTACGATAATTCATTTACGATTATCATGATGACCACTGGTTATCACGGTTTTTATGCGTATAAACGGTGATATCAGTCTATAAGAGAATTTTCTCTATTGATTGACTTCCCTCAAATGCGTTTGCCCTAGAAGAGAACCGAAGAAAGATCTTCAGGGTTTAAGCGTACCGAGCGGGACAACACACACGCCGTCCTCGCGGCGATAGGCAAACTGTCCCAGCCCGGTAAGCACCATCATGAAGGATGGAGCCGGTGAACGGTCAGTATTGACGAGCGAGGCGAATTTGATGAGATTAGCTGCGCCTTCGTCCACACTTTGCAAGTCACCGCCCAGCTTAATTTCCACCAGCCCATAGCGTCCGTTTCTCAGGCGAATAATAGCATCCACTTCCCTCCCGTTCCTGTCTAGGTAATGATAGACCTTGCCATCCAAGGCATCGGCATAGATGCGCAAATCTCGCACTGCCATATTTTCAAAAAGGTATCCCATAGTCGGCAGGTCATCAATCAACTCCTGCGGACCCGCTCCGAATGCTGCCACCGCGATGGAGGGATCGGTGAAATAGCGTGTTTTTGCCGCTCTCAAAAGCGCCTTGGAGCGCAGACTTGGCGACCAATTTTCTGCTTCTTCAATGACAAAGATCATCCGTAAAGCCTCCAGATATTCTGATAGAGAAACAAGAGAGAGGTTTCGCCTCATTGACACTAATATCCTGAGCTATCGTGGACAACTTAGCTTGCGATCCCACCACCCTGGCGTATGCTCGCATGAGAGCAGCTGCACGTTGCACATTACGCTTTGTTCCGTCCGCACGCGAGATATCCGTGTGCACCACAGCATCGTAATAATTTTGCGCGTGCCGCAGTGCAGCGCGTTCGGATTGACCTATGGAGCCTGGCCAGCCACCGCGAGCAATGAGAAAAGCCAACATCTCCAGTTCCATGCCACATTCTGCCCATATTTCGTGTTCTCCGGCAAAAAGCGACGCAAGCGATATTTCTCCTGATGATTCACCGGATTCGTACAACGACATGGGCCGCATAAGCATCCTCGCAATACGTCCGGTACCTGAGTGATGTACCTGTGCCATATCCGCAGGAACCGCCGACCCTGTCAAAATAAATTGACCGGAAGTGTCCCGTTGATCCACTTCGAACCGCACCGCATCCCACATCACGGGTGTAAGTTGCCACTCGTCCAACAACACTGGCGGGGTTCCTGCCAAAAGTTTGCGAGGAGCAATCCTCAGAATGGCCTCAATCCGACGCTGCTCGTTCGGATCGTTAAAATACACCGTACTCTTCGCAATTTGTTCAGCCGAAGTCGTTTTTCCACACCATTTCGCTCCTTCAATGAGCACAGCCCCTGTGCTCTCCATAAGTTCGCGGAGAAGAGAATCTGATACCCTTGGCCTATATTTTGCTTTTTTCATATATTGACGGCTTCTTCAATATACATCTATTTCAATTAATTGCAAGAAAAACTTTCGATTTTGCAGAAAATTTTCTTTGTATTTTACGACAAAATTACTTTGTGTTTTGCGGTAAGTTTGATCCTCATTTTGTGGCAAATTTACCTTAAGCGGCGGGAATTGCAAAGCTGAAACAGTCACGGTGGCAAATGGAGCTTTCGTTTACATCGTCCATTTTTCATGAAATGCAGGGGAGGAGAGTTGAATGAGTATGAAAGAATTTTATTGTGACAAATGTGCGTCCACTTCTCCTAAATCCAGCGAGTGTGATAAACGCAACCTTCCGCGAGGAAACACGAGCATAGGTGACCATATGATATGCAACAGGATCATGACTCGGTCTGGGAAGGCAGACGCCTTACGTCTTACTGACAACAAGCTAATCCTCCAATCACGTTTGTCCAGACCGGAGGTTTCGCCTTTAATGATGCATCAGCAGCTACCGCGCTTAACAGGGGTTATTCTTCCTCTCCCTCTCCATGCTACACCCATCCTGCGATGCCTCCATCTAAGATGAGGATACTTCATGCTTGAAGAGACTCACGATACTTCTTGGACTCAATAACGAGAAGGAGAGGCCAATCCCTGTAACAACAAAAAGATTGACACCTTTCTCTAGATTGCAGCTTATAACATTATTGCAAAAAAGTGTAACTGCCACATCCGCAAAAAGTAGACAGCATACAAGTTTTGTGAAATACTTTAATTTTTCACCTGCTCCTGTCATTACGAACGACATCAGATTCTTATTAGTCAATAATGTCAAGAGGATAAGAACCGCGCACTTTTCCATTTTAATGAAGGGAAAGTTGTCATTGGTCAGCTCCCTGTTCACTATAGAATCCATGCTGGAGAACGAATACGCAAACAGACGAAGATACAGAAAGAAGCAGATGAAAATGAACAAATAAGACGTGCATAGCATCGTCTTGCCACGGCGCTTTAGAACCGCCATCACTATCCCCGCAGAAAAACCTGTTACTCCGTAAAGTAAGCCCTTGGGCGATATATCAATGAACTCTTTCCCAATGCCGTTTCCTAGGCATATTTCGCAGATCACCGCATAAATTAACAGTCCCAAGCCCGCCAAAATGCCAGGTTTGGTTTTACATGTGATTCCTAATATGATACTACCTACAATAAAAAATAACCGTGTAAACATCAAAGTTAAATTTACGGGGCTCAGCTCCTCTTCTACAACTGAAAAAAGAGAAACGAGATCATTTGTTATTATGTAATGCCAAGAAAAACCCAAAATGAGGGTTACAGAAAAACCGCAAAATGTACCGATTTCGTATTTGCTTTTCACCCATAACGCCTGAAAACCATCCTGCAGATTTTTTGCTGCATTCCTGAGCATCATGATCATGGTTACGAAGAACGCAACAGTTACGTAATTGCCTATTGGAAATACTGCTGGGTCAAGTAGGTTGGAGGAGATTCTACACACTGAGGTAGCATCGGCAGGCCCGGATGTCAGAGAAGAGATTAATTTTAACATCCTCCCCGGATCAATCAATTTATTGACTATAACCGCCTCCATACTCAAAAAGTCGCTCCAAAATCGTAATAGAGTAATAGAGGAAAAAAGGAGAAGCAGGAAACAGCTCGAGTTTTCTGCATAGTTCATGTTCTTTTGAATCTTTGTTTTCATATGTTTTGCTGAAAAGTGTTATTTGTTTGTATAATTGACAACAACATGAAATGCACCGTATGTCTTCCGGAGTTTCATGCGTAATCCGGTAGTTCATATACTTCCTCTCTATCGTTATTCTCTCATACAAAATTTCGCTTGTTTTGGAATCGGCTACCATTCATCGTTTCTCCTCCCGTCTCCGCAGAAACATCGTATTTACCGCAAGACCACCTCACAAGCTTTCGTTACCTCAGGCAGTCCAAGAAAGCAGATGCCTTACTTCCAACTGACAACCACAAGCTACCCCTTCAATCGCATTTGTCCCGGGCTGGAAGCTTTCCCTCTCAGTTGTACTCTGAATGCCTTGCTATATTCAGATAATTTAGGATAATCTTAAGGGGTGTGTAGTCGCTAGCTAAGATTGACGGCATGTAACTTATTCCATTTTTTTGGGAAAAAGATTCAAAATCTTCACTTCAAACAACGGTAACCAGCGTAAGTAACCAGCTAAGGTGGGATGTACAGGATCAAACATACACAATCGAAATTCAGAAGGAGACAGCATTTCGAATCTTCCATCACGGAAAATATCTACAACGTGAATCTCGTTAGTATCAGCAATAGAACGCAAGCAATCACACATTTTCTTGTATTTTTCATTGCCGAAGGATGGACTTGTGAAAAAAATGACAGGACATTCCAAAATATTGTGCCCGTACTCGGCAATATAAGTAATGGCTCCCTCAATACTATGAATATCCTCTTCTTTGGTTTGCACTGGAACATTCGTCTGCGCGTCATTAGTCGATAGCTGAACAACGAGTAAATCAATCTTGGAATCCTTTGTGTACTTTTTTAATCGACTAATGTATCCCTTTCCATCTGCACCTGCTAAACATGTTCCGCCTACGGCATCCTTTATCATTTTAAAACCGTATTTGCGCCTCAACATATCCGCAAACGACACGCCAAGGCTTGCCTCCCCTTGGGTGACAGATGACCCCAAAAACAAAATCTTTTTGTTATGCAGCGGAGAATTCTGGATAGGAGCTATACCGTCGAGATAACGTCGGTCGTTCCCAACATGAAGAGCAGGATCAGTGACAGTCGGCCATTTGGGGAATTCCTTCGAAAGTTGCTGTTTGTATTCATCAAGTAATTTTGCATCGGTAACGAAGAGGATGACGTCCTTCCACACGATAAGCCCGTTCTCATGCGGCCACGCCTTGGCTTTCTCCAAGATTCCTGCTTCCCATAGTCGCTTAAGCTCGGATTTGTATTGGGAAAGCATTAGTCCTTTATCAGATCGAACCCTTTCGCCTCTAAAATATGTCTGATAGTAAAATTCACCAGACTGAAGAGGGGACCATGGGCCAGTGTAGCTATACATTAACATAGTCTCCTTATCATGCACTTTTTTTGTAGGCCACGCTTTTCCGAGAAAGTGAGGACGAAGAGTAATCGGCATCCCAATTTGAATGACCTTATATTTTTTCCCTACATCAAAATCTTTTTGTACCTCCATACGAGTAAGCACCCTATTCCAGAGCATCTTTTCCGCATCGAATCCCAGTTTCCAAGCACGAAGGCAGTCTAGGTCATTGACGATGGACACCCACACAACTCCCGTTGTCGCAAGGACGCTCAAATTGTGCAGCCTTTTGAGTTCCGTAAATACTAATATTGCCATGAGTGTTTCAAAGACAACCAATCCAAATAATTCTACCCGGGCAGCTATGATGTGCATATTAGCAAGCATCATGGCTGTCTGAGTTGCAAAGAGAGACCCTCCTAGCAAAACTAGTCGGACAATTTTTTGTTTCAAATTTCCTGTCGAACAGACGTATAAAGCTACGAAAATCGTAAATCCTAGGAAAACCCACAAAACCGCTTGGGAATTAAACAGAAAATCATATTCATACAATTGGTAAAAACTTTGTTTCAGTAAAAACGTCAGCCGTTCTGGAAATCTCTCCAGCGGCAAGATATTCATGTTGTAAAAATCATCTGAAGAAAATACGTAAGCGATCAAGGTTTCGTAAAGAAGGACTCCCAATGCGATGTTAATCACTGAAACGACGTATGGGACAAAATGGATTCTGCATTGCTTCCATGAACCATCCCACTCAAATGACTGTACCAATAACCTGCCGATGAAAGCGACAGCAATGGTATTGAGTAAAACCGGATACATCGCCAATGACAGATTAAGCATAATAATGGCTAAGGCGCTGTAAATTAGTTTTCGGACAAGAGAATCTGGGTTGAAAGCAATTTTTTCAGAAATTATTAATGCAGTGATTATAAAAGTGACCCCAACAAAAGACTCCGGAATCATGTGAACGTAGTACATTAGCCCGAGAGTAAACGGTTGTACCGTTAGAATAAGGCCACATAACACGAAGTAAATGACTCGTTTTTTCAGTCTCCAATAAATGCAAAGTAGAACAGCATTAAGTGAGAGGAAGAAGAACGATAGGACGTCATAGATAAGGGGCAAATAGATACCATTTAGGAACAAGTTGCGAAAAGAAGGCAATGCATATCGCCCCGAACCTAGAAAAGTTCCCCACGGTTGAGGTCGTAGGACAAAATCCCAGTCATGGTTTCCCCACATGAATTGGATGGCGTGAAAACCAAAAGAGAAACAAAGAACTCCAAAGATAATCCAAAACGCTTTTCGATAGACAGCATCAATATTTAAGTAACCCTGGGAAATCACATTTACAATATCTCTCTTTTCATGTAATAGGGACATAATGTAATCAAAAAACGAAATGTTCGTTCTAGGTTAATTGGGTATAGAAAACTTCGTAATTTTGGGCTTCGCATCATCTGTAAGAATTTTTTGACGCAGAGCCTCTAAATCATCTTGTGTTTATCTGTTAGTTCAATCTTACTGAGAATGTAACAGATGGAAATCGGCATCATGAGACCATCCGCACGATGTCCCAAAACCTGATCTGTTGCGGGAAAAACGTCATGATGATTGGAGAGGTATCTGATAATACCAACATCATGGACAATTCTTTGATAATGTTCCCCATCGAAGGCAGAACTATGATCAAACATGTACAAGTCAAGTGTTATACTTGGATACCTTGCTCTCAATTTTTGCATCGCACGGAGCACTTGTGATGTTTCCAGAGGCATATTTCGCCGTTGTTCAGCTAAGTTATTCGCGTAGACTAACAACACGCTATCGCTTGCTTTAATAAAATTAAGAGTACGCATAAATCGGCGAGCGTACTTCTCATTAATTTGCGGGAACTGCTCATCAAAAGACGATTTCGCATTAAAATCATGAGTGTAGTAGGTCCGAGTCCGCGTGTTGTAGTAGGCACCCTTAACATTGGTATCGGGAGCTCCTATCTTTTTGCCATTTGTCTTGATAGCCTCATTACACCAATCCATGTAAAGATCTTGTTTATACGAGTCAAAGGGAACAAAATCCTCCTTGTTGAAGTAATTCTCAAACCCCTTATATAAACACTCAATTCTTCCGTAAACGGTCTCCCGGTGTGCTGTTCCACTCCAGTCCCATGGCCCATCAATGATTTTCAAACCATTTTTTGCCAACAAATCAGCCGTGTGACAGAAACGGCCCAAGGAGATAATAAAATCGTACCTTTTTTTAAAGTCTGGCATCAATCCATCTCCTTTCTTTTGATTGTCATGAGTGTTAATTTATTAAATAATCTGTATTTTCTCTTCAGGCGACGATCACATTCTATTTTGAACAACGGAAGAAAGCCCAGCAACCGGTAGGATATCTTGCAGGCCCTGGCACCTTGCGCTGTAGTAATGCATGGCCCAAGGGAGCCATCCATGGCATTTTGTGCTCCAATGACGCAAGTTCGAGGGATCTCGTACTTCTTGAAATCTGCCATCTGTCTTTCCAAAAAGTCATTTTCAAGTGATTGGCAAAAAGGTGTTAGGGAAGCAAAAAACCACCAATCATTAAACTGGTCGGAGCAGTCTTTATTCTCAAGGTCACTGTACAAATAAACCTGATTCCAAGGTTTATTATCTCCGGCGAAATGACGCACCACAAGACCATTCTTCAGCCGTAGCAGCTCGTCCGTCTTTCCTCTTCTTAGGCAATCAAGAAAGGCTCGATCCGTGGCGTTGTATACTGCATCCAATTCTTTGTATTTGTTTGCAAACAACTTATTTAACGGATCTTGATCCGGGTATTGTGTGATTTCTCTGTACGCATCGTATAGCAGTAGGAGACTTTCGGCGATTCTCTGCTGTCTCCATTGTCTACAATCTATGACTAGCACCCCGGAAGAGAAGTAGCGATGCTCGGGCGGCAAATGCAGATAGGCAATATCGTTTCGTATCTTTTCTCCCCATTCACTATCTTCTAACCAGTACTCATGTACTGCCGCCGTGGGATACCCCTCCATATCAGATTGATATAGTTTTATGATGTCATCTAAAACAATCGTATCAGCATCCAAGTAAATGATCCGGTCGAGTTCTGGCAATAATTCAGGAGCGAAATATCTTCCAAATACGCTGGGGGTAAAGTATCGTACCTGTTTGGTACGAATGGAAGTTAAAGAAGCTGTCACATCCACAAAAGTGACAGTGCAAGTCGGAAAATTCCGCTGAATCCAAGCAGCAACAACCTTCTGTAAACCGAGAGAAATTGTTGTATGCAACAAATAAAAATCAACAGGAACAGAGGATGTATATGCAACGCTCGCTATTGTCACGCAGGCGTAGCGCAGATAGTTTGCGTCGCAGCACAAACAAACAGGAATTTTATGTGTCATATTACCAGAATTTTTTACTTTGAAATTTCATTTTTAATCCTTCATGGAAAGGCGTCATAGCGGCATAATACCAAAATTGGTCGTAGCTCAATGTCCTACAGCGATAGTCATCATATACTCTCTCGTTGTATAGCCACGGTTTCATGGGGCCCTCAAAATGCCGAACGATACAATCCCATTTTTTGTACGGCAAACCTTTGAACTTTTCCGGACATTCTATGAGAGTGGAAATGTTAGAATTGAGCAAATTGTACTCAGTCCCAATGACTTTGTAGTTATTATCAAAGTATTTATTAAGAAGATCCTGCTCTACATATTTCAGTTTTTCCTTATACTTTTGGTGCACCTCAAACAATTTTTGTGTAATATTTTGCTCGCGCCACTTTTCGCAGTCTAATAACAAAACCCCTGCGTTGAAATACTTTTGGAGCATCTCCGTGGAAAGATCCATATAGTTTCGACCTTTGGCCAAGCAATCATTGATCATGTAGTTGTCTGGTACACCTGCCAGAGCATACCCTTCCATATCTATATCTATCATGTTTTGCAAATCGCCCAAGATAATAACATCGGCGTCCAGATTCACAGCTTTCGTAATATGTGGTTGAAGCTGCGGAATAAGAATTCGTGCATAAGTAGTATTGCTCCAGTAGGGAGCCGCCTTGAAAGAGGAAGCCGTACGAAATGAGGCGAACGCGACCTGCATATCCACGTCCATGAATTCTACATCAAAATTTTCAAATTTCTTTTTCATGGATTCAATTTGCCGTCTCGTGAAGGAATTCACAGGATCTCCGATGATATAAAAGCGTAAAAATGAGTTCGTATTACTGCATGCACTCGCTATAAGAACTGCGATATATGGCGCGTAGCTCTCATCCCCTGATACAAATATAGGTATTTCTTTCATAGTAAGCTTATCTCCAGAAGGAATATAACTGGCGAGTCATTTCATAATCTATGCTTTTAACGGGGCGATCTGGCTGAGTGAGGGCCCATTCAAACATCCTGTTGACTGTATGTTCGAGGTTAGTGGCATCTTTGAAATTAAGTAGTTTCTTAGCCTTATCATGGTTGCAGAATGCAAATTTTGCTTCATGCCGCGGTTCTAAGAATTGAAGATCTGGATTAAATCCGAAATTATGGGCGCAATCTCGTACCAAGTGTGCGGTCTCCAAGATTGTTCGTTCTTTGTCGGCACCAAGATTAAAAATCTCGCCGCTGTAATCGTACATTACCTTCTCAAAAGGCTCGTAGTAGAAATCAACATCTGAGAATGCACGGGTCTGCTGCCCATCACCGAATATTGTCAGGGGTTCATTATGGATTGCCTTACGTATCCAAATACCTATGACATTCCTGTATCGATCCCACAAGTTTTGATAGATACCTACAATGTTATGCGGGCGGATAATAGTATATGAAAGACCGAACTGCTCGTGCGCAAGTTTCAAATCCATCTCTACAGCATACTTGGCGACGCCATATGGATCTAAAGGTTTCGGCTGCATATCCTCCGTAAATGGTGGTATGTTTTCTCGACCATAGGTTGCCATGGATGACGTGAAGATAAATTTTTTCACATCGTAGTTGAGAGAGGAGGTGATCAAATTAGCCGAACAAATTAAGTTATTTGTATAGTTGTACTTGCGAATAAACGGGCTCAATCCTTCTGCAGCGTACGCGGCAAAGTGGTAAACGTAGTCGGGTCTCTGCTCTCGAAAAAATTGATCTACAGCCTCAAGGTCTGCCAAGTTGATGTTGAGACATTGGACTCCTTCCGCCAAATTTTCCCTGTACCCTCCGGAAAAATCATCTATACCAATGACTTCATATCCACGTTTCAACAGATGCCTTGAGAAATTGCTGCCAAGCAGCCCAGCTATACCAGTGATTAATACTTTGGATTTCATAGATGTCAAGTAATAAGGTAGTCAAAATGAGGATCCAGTGAGGGACATGGTAAATCGCAAGTCCATGATGCGAGACGTATTCATAATCATTTTAAGCTTTTTTAAATCGGGAGATATGAAGTCATCCCATCCGGTCAAGATAACCAACATATCTGCTCCCTGCGCGGCGGCCTCCTTGTTTGATGCGTATTTGATCGAATCTCCCAGCAACTTGTGAGCGTTCTGCATCGCCTTTGGATCATAGGCAACTACAGTAGCGGCTGAATGAGTGATGATGTATTGTATGATTCCGATAGCTGGGCTTTCACGGCAATCGTCCGTTCCCTCCTTGAAAGCCAATCCCCAAATCGCTATACGAGGTCTTTGAATATCCTCAACAGACTTTAATATTTTAATTGCCATCAACTTACGACGTTCTTCATTACCCAAAATTGTAGAGCGAACAAGGGAGAGGTTTATGCCATGTTTACGCGCCATATGTAGCAAAGCTTTTGTGTCCTTTGGAAAGCAGGAGCCTCCGTAACCCGGACCCGGTTGAAGGAATGCTGAACCAATGCGCGTATCTGCGCCCATGCCTCGTGACACTTCATGTATGTTAGCACCTGCAGCTTCGCATAAATCGGCCATCTCATTGATATAGTGAATTTTCATCGCCAAGAATGCATTGGAGGCGTATTTAATGAGCTCGGATGAGCGGCGCGATACGAAGAGCATTTTCGGAGCAGGGCTCAGGGGTGCATACATTTCACGGATGAGAGAACGCACCTTTTCGCTCTGTGTGCCGACAACAATACGTTTCGGGTGGAAGAAGTCGTGCACAGCGTAACCCTCGCGCAGGAACTCCGGCAAACTGATTATCTCCGCTTGCACTCTTGGGTTCGTTTTGCGAATGAATCTTTCAACTTCATCGCCTGTCCCAACTGGCACGGTGGACTTAATTGCTACAACAGCTGGACCTTCGAGCTTTTTTGCTACCTGTTCCACTGCAGCAAACAGATAAGATAGATCGGCTTCGCCAGTGCGAAGATTTTCCGGCGTTCCCACTGCGATGATGATAACCTGTGCTCCCCGGACAACCTCCTTCTCTATCGAGCAAGTGAAGTGCAAATGCCCAGATGTCATCCCAGACGTCAGCAACTCCTCGAGACCTTTCTCGTAAAGTGTCACTTTCCCTGCTTTTAGCGTTTCTATTGTATCCTTGACGCAATCAACGCACGTCACATCATGGCCAAGACTCGCCAACCCTGCACCTGTGGGAAGCCCCACGTATCCTGTTCCTATAATAGTTATTTTCATTTTGTATTGAACGTATTAAAGACCGCAATATTGAAAAGAAGTGCCAGAGAAAACTGGATAGCATCTGCTGAGGACAACGAGAATAGCATCCCAATAAACTCGACGAGTAAACGTATTCTCATAAGATTCCCCTGGTTATAAAACAAAACAGTTTCCATTTTAGTGGGAAGTTAAAAAAAGAACCAAGTCTGGAATGCAACAAAGCATATTGCCCACGTACGGTGCGAATTTTGTAGAAATGTTTTTTTATCTTACTTCTAAAGGCATCCCTTATATCTTTTTCAGCATATCCTTGATTATTAATGTTTTTCATCAAGATTTTTATACCCTCTAATAACGCATCTAGCTCCTTTGGAGATAGGGCCTGTACACCGAAAAATCTTTGCCACATTTTTTTGTTTTCAAGTTTTACACAGCAGTATTTCTCAATGGCGTTAACTTGTGCTAATCCACTGTTTTCAACCTGTAATTCTCTGCAAGTATGCGATATGTTTGCAGAATGGCTCCTATACAAAGTCAACACCTCCGGCAGGACTGCAAACTGAGTGTATCCTATGAGTTCTAACCAGAACGCGTAGTCTTCTGCTGGTACGTACGCGGGATCGTAACGGAGATTATTTCGACCAAGTATCGATTTGCGCAACATGACGCTAGACTGGCAAAGCACACACCCTGTAAAGAGTAGTTTGAATGGTATGTCCGAATTCGGATTGTAAGCGATAGCTCCCTGCCGTTTCCCTATTTCCCTAACTGCTGTTCCTATGCACCCGATATTGGGGTTATTGATCAAAAAATTCAGTTGCTTTTCAAGACGATCCGGCAGTGAGATGTCATCGGAATCCAAGAAAGCTATTACCTCTCCCTCTGCTCTGTCTATGGCATAATTACGCGCAATAGCCGCACCAGACCTTCTATCAAGTCTGAAATATTTGATCCTTTCATCCGTGTAACTGTTGACAGTCTCCTTGACAGAAGGAATGGAGTAATCATCAACAACGAGAATTTCGAAATTTTGATACGTCTGCGAGAGAATACTTTCGAGGGCTTCACAAAGGTATTTTCTCCTCGTGTTGTGAACAGGCATCACAACGGAGATTTTCGGAGCTGTAGTGTTTGTTATTGCGTGCCAACCATCTTCCCCATCGTGCTCTCCAATCATTTCATGCCCTTGCAGCCACGAGCCTCGCCTGCCCGCATGCATGACAATATAGGGGATATTACTTTCTGCCAGACTCTCTTCCGTCATGGGGTGAAAAACTGTTCGGCAGGGAGTTTATCTCTTTTTGAAAGAGATACTCATCATCTTCTTAATTATCAATTAATAATAAGTATATTATAAATTAAAATTGAGATTGATTGACAAAGCTTGTCGTTCGCTTTTGTGACGTGGCGGAAAGCTAAAAATCCTATCTTTTAGAATTTTTCATATTTTTAGGCTGGACATCTCTTTCAAAAAGAGATATCTAAGCTTAACTCATTAAGTAACTGTTGATAATGTCAAAAAAAGGACAAAAGATTAAAAACGAAGCGTATGCATATCTGACCCCAGAAACACGCCACATTTACAATTTACAACTGAAAAATTCGGTGAGCTGAGCTCGCGGAACTTCTAAAATTCCCAACCAACCACGCTGTGGTTGTACACGGGAAAAGGCAGATCAATAGAAGTCCGTATGTCTCTTTTCCTCGCGCCCCTCAAGGTAGTTGACACTGCGACTCACCCCCGCACCGTAGGGAGAGGACAAGCGCACGTCCGGTTCACTCTTGAGCAAGCGGCCGGAGCGACGGAACCATAACATCCCTCCCACTATGAGAAGAAGCAAACCAACAACTGAAGCAACACCGATAGCGACAGGGCGCATCGCGGGGTTCTCAATAACCTGGCGCAGCTCGTCTCCAAAGGTCACATCTTCGGCCTCGTCCTCCTCTCGCATCTGTATGGGAATGAGCGGCACCAACATATCAGAACGCTGCTCCAACGGAGGAAGCTGCTCCGCTACGGGAGCCAAGCATGCATGCAGCTCATGCACGGCGGCCAATATACCCTCCACACCGCCTCCGCGCACCAATGCTGCTCGTCGCACCTTGTCGAGCCAAGCGTGGCGATCGGCGTCGGTCAAGTTCATTTCGTGGTATCCGAGCTCAATCTGCGGAGA
This sequence comes from uncultured Akkermansia sp., assembly GCA_947626545.1. Classification (GTDB taxonomy): domain Bacteria; phylum Verrucomicrobiota; class Verrucomicrobiia; order Verrucomicrobiales; family Akkermansiaceae; genus Akkermansia. Next base: position 19,430 of record CANQSS010000034.1, read on the forward strand.
ATCTCCGACACCGTACATGAGCATCACCGTATATTCACCAGGCTGAGCCACACTGCGAGCCAGCGCACCGGCAGCCAGTTCTATGGGTATTTCTTGTCCCTTGCGAAAAAAGGCAATGTAGAGGTGGTAACCGGAGCTCGCATTCACATTGCGCAGGACGTACTCCACATCCGCACGTTCGGGCATGCTCAAAAGGCCCTGAGGATCAAGGATGCTCTGACCTTGCGCAGAGGTATAACCCTGATAAAAGCGTTTGGAGATGTGCTTATCCGTGGCCTCTTTGCCGGTAGCTGGGGAAGGAGGAGTGGCCGAGGCATCGGCTAGCATCCGATACGCCGCAGGTATCTCACCGGCCAACAAGTGGCGATAATCCCCGGAAGTCCACTGCGGCGCCGTTTGCGGTGTAGCGGGATTGCCGCTCGATTCCGGTGGCAACGGCGTTGCTGGCTGAGGTGCGACGGTTGTCTGATCCCCCGCTGCAACCTCCTCAGCCGGTTTATCATCCGGAAGAGAAGGCTTGGGAGCAGCCTGCAAGCTACCCGTCAACAGCCCCAGTGCCACTGCCGTGCTGCGCATCAATATCGGCTTGCGCATTCGCTTGTTCACACCGTGCGAACGCGAAGCCAGCTGCGCTACGGCAGATTTCATTACCTTGCGCAGACTCACCGCCGTGGCGCGTTCGCGGAAGTATAGCCGCGCCCCGATGATGCTGCTATTGATGCTGTCGGGATTAATATAGGGATCCAGCATGTAGCCCCACGTGAAACAGGCAATCTCCAGCTGCACATCCAGCACCAGAATCAGCATCCACTCCTGCCGAACCGGGGGCGGATAGGGATGAGCAAAGTCACGAATACGCTTGCGAAACTGATGCCACCACTCGCGGATGGGACCGGGCTTTTTGCCCGCATCATCCTTTGAGCGACCCTTCCCCATGGTCATATCGGCGTCCTCGATGGCCCGTACCGATTCCCGCTTGCCAAAGGACGGATGATGAATGACGGCATGATTGAGGGCCCAATGCGCGTGCGGACGAAAATGCTTAATTTGCCCGTGAGATGTGATGAAAATGCCGAGAGCCACGGGAGGGATATTGCGCTCCATATCCTCCAGCGCCTCCATGAGTTCGCGGCGCTCGCTGTGCGTGAGTACACCCGCTTCATCTACCACTCGCGTAAACTCCAGAGGACGCGTGCCAAACACCGCCTCCGCACGCTTTAAGCTATACCCACACACCGGACAACGCTCAATGGCGCCCGGGTGAATCGTAGCATTGCAACAGGGACAAATTGGCACGTACCCCTTATATCCCATTTTCCTACGCGCGTAAAGTGAAAACAGGGAAGATGCATTCACATCCGGCCCAAGAAAAAGCACCTTCAATAGGGAGCTGACGGCACATTATACGGCATAAGCCGTTGGTTATTTACGATTTATGATTTGCGATTTTGAAAATTCCCGCGCTTGCGCGCGAATTTGAAATTTGACGAAGCTGGAGCAGTGGAGCGTAGTGAAACCGTGCGCGGACGTAATTACATAGGAGCGGGGACGCGGAGCAGAAACGAGCGGGGATTCATAAAGCCGTGCTTCTCTGCTGATTAACTTCTCTCAAATGCGTTTGCCCTGATGTAAAGCCAGGTTTACGGCTTGGCCAAATCGTAAATGAATTGCATTCCCTGTCGGATGTGGGTGCCACCATGGCGACGCTGTGCTATTCCTTGCCAAGTTCTGAGCGAATAAAGGGCGATGTGGGAGCGGATTTGCTGCGAGCAAGTTGGCGGGGTGTACCCGTCGCGACAATTTCCCCTCCTTCAGAACCGGCAGAGGGGCCCATATCAATGATGTAATCGGCCTCGCATATGAGCTCGAGATTATGCTCGATGACCACGACAGTATTGCCCAGCTCCACGAGACGTCGAAGGACCTGGACGAGCAGGCGAACGTCCTGGGGGTGCAGGCCGATGGTGGGCTCCTCAATGAGGTAGAGATCCTGAGGGAGAGCGCGCCCGCGACGAATGGCCGTGAGAGCAGCACGACGCCCCTTGATGAGCTCGGAGACGAGTTTAACGCGCTGTGCCTCGCCGCCGGAAAGGGTATTGCTCGCTTGTCCAAGAGTGAGATAGCCTAGGCCGGTATCGCAGAGCAGACGCAAGGGCTCTGCAAGGCGAGGCTGACTCTCGAAAAAAGCAGCGGCCTGCTCCATATTCATCTCCAGCACCTCGGCGATGGTCTTGCCATGGTAGCGCACCTGCAGAGTGCGGGAGTTGTAACGCGAACCGCGACACGTCTCGCAAGGCACGGCACAGGGCGGCAGGAAATCCATCTCGCGACGGATGAAACCCGTTCCTTTGCAGTCCGGGCAGTTGCCGGAGGAGGTATTGAAGGAGAAGCGGCTTGCATCGAAGCCAAGGCGGCGAGCATCCGCCGACTGGGCAAAGAGTTTGCGTATTTCATCGAAGATGCCTATGTAGGTAGCCGGAGTCGAACGCGGAGTTTTGCCCAGCGGGCTCTGATCCACCTGATACAGCGCGCGCACTGTGTCCAACCCCTTGGCGCTCTTCCAGGTCTTGGGGATGAAAGAATCGCCGGCAGCGCGGCGCACAGCAGAACCGAGCGTGTCGGTAATGAGCGAAGTTTTGCCCGCTCCGGAAGGACCGGTCACCACCGTGAATCGAGCACGGGGAATACGCAGAGTCACATCCTTTAAATTGTGCAGACGGCAGCCCGTGACTTCAAGCCATGCGGCGTTTTTCAACGGCAGCAACTTGCCACAAAACGGATGCTTATCCGCTTGGCGAAAAGCCTGACCGGTGACAGAAGCCTGGTTTTGCATGATATCGTCAAGCGTCCCCTCAGCCACAATCTGCCCGCCGTGAATACCGGCGCCAGGCCCCAAGTCGATAATGTGGTCAGCGCGGCGCATGGTGTCCTCATCGTGCTCAACCACGAGAAGGGTATTGCCGCGGCGTTTCAGGTCATCGAGCGTGGTGAGCAGTCGTTCATTGTCGCGTGGGTGAAGACCGATGGTCGGTTCATCCAGCACATAAAGCACGCCACGGAGGTTCGAGCCGAGCTGAGCAGCCAGGCGGATGCGCTGGATTTCTCCACCGGAGAGAGTGGTGGCAGCGCGGTTCATCGAGAGGTAGCCAAGACCAACACCCTGCAGGAAACGCAGGCGCGGTTCAATTTCGGCCACCACATTGCGGGCGATTTCAGCCTCTCGCCCGCTGAAATGCCAGTCCTGCACTATGCGCAGAGCAGATTGAGTATCCACCTCGCCCAGCTCTGCGATGGAGTGACCAAAGAGAGTGACGCCGAGCGCAAAGGGATTCAGACGCTGCCCGCTGCACGCAGGGCACACGCAAGAGAGCTCGCCCTTTTCGGCGGCTTGCTCGGCTTCCAAATCAAAACGCAGTTCTTTTTCGAGCTCGCTGGTGCGGGCATCATCATCTCGACGAGCATGGGAGCGCTGTTGCACAAAGCCATGTCCCAAGCAAACCGGGCACCACCCGTGCGGCGAGTTGAAGGAAAAGGTGGACGGTTCGGGGTCGGCGTAAGATTCCCCGCATTTCGGGCAGGTGAGACGCGTGCCGAGCAATGTGGCGCGCTGCACATTGCGGCCGGTGATGAGGCGCAGGAAACCGTCGCCCATCTCCAGAGCGCGGTCGATGCACTCCTGCAGCGTCGCGAAGTCGCAGGGGGAGCCATTCATGGAAATGACATTGCGCTTCACCGCGATTTCGGCGAGAACCACATCCACATCGTGATTGGAGTAACGATCCAGCGGCGTGAAATCATCCGGAGCCACCAAGGAGCCATCCGCTATGAGGAAAGGATAATGCTTGCGAGCAGCCCAGCGCGCCAGGTCAGCATAATGGCCCTTGCGGTTGCGCACGACCGG
>CANQSS010000035.1 GCA_947626545.1 uncultured Akkermansia sp.
GAGCGTGTTGTGAAATGTTGCTTTGAAAAAAAAATTCGAACAATGCCAAATTATGGTTGACTTCGTAAATCGTAAATGAATTAGATCGTAAATGAGTCGCGTTTTTTTCTTAGGACGGATGGGACCTCTTCTCGTAGTCGGCTCGCTGGTCATCTCCAATGGGACCGACGGCGAAGTAGCGCGCCTCCGGGTGGTGGAAAATAAGAGCGCAAACAGAGGCTTGCGGCTGCATCATGAAAGATTCCGTGAGCGAGACGCCCGTGCGCATTGGTGCATCCAGCAGCGCGAATACCGTGCGCTTTTTTGCATGATCCGGCTGGCTGGGGTAGCCGCAGGCGGGTCGGATGCTCTGTACCCCGTCCGTTGGCCACACGCTGTCGGCGATACGGTGGACGTTTTCCGCCATGGCCTCCGCCAGCACATTGGCAAGCGCGCGTACCAACAGGGAAGAGTATGTATCCCCTTGCTCATCCAACTGCGCTCCCCATCGCTCTGCACCGAGGATACTCACCTGCATGGCGCCCACGTAGCCCTCGTACGGCTCAGGCGGCACAAAATCGGCTAGGGCGAGACGCGGCTTGTCGCTCATTTGCTGGCAGCGCATGGTACGCAGCATATAGCGGCTTCCAACGATTTGAATATCATCTCCCGTGCTGTTGGCGCGCCAGATGCCGAAGCAGCCGCGGGCGTGCAAAAGCTGCTTCTCCTCGGCAGTGCGCAGCAGAGTGCGGGCGTTAGTCAGTAGTTCTTTCACCTGCTCTGCCTGCTGGGGATCGGCGTCGGTATGCAGGGCGCGACGGGCGGGATTCCAGGCTTCTTGCAGTCCGAAGACACGCAGTAGAATACTCCAGTCAGCCACGCTTTCCAGCTCCTCCCAGCTGATGTCATAATCCAACCGCGGCGTGCAGCATGCGCACCCGCACGGTACACCCGCGGTGAACACGCCTGTACGTTGCGGCTCTGGGATGCGCGTGTTTGCCCAGTCTGTCTTCAACGCGGCTGCACGGGCACGTGTCAGCGGCATCAACGGCTTTTTCCCCTGCTCGGTGTAGCTTGTGCGCAGCTCCTCTTGCTGCCGGCAGATGGCCGTCAAGACTGCCGTGCGCCCTTGCCCGATGAGCGAGGCTGCCACCGGCGCCACGGTAGAGGCATCCGCCGTATGCACCACCACGCCGTGCGGATAGAGCGGAGCAAGCTTCAGCGCAGTGTGTAGAGGGCTTGTCGTTGCGCCTCCCACGAGCAGCGGCACGCTCTGTCCCGCCTTTTCCAGCTCACTCGCCACGTGCCCCATCTCCTCCAGCGAGGGGGTAATCAACCCTGAAAGTGCTACGAGGTCAGCTTTCTCGCGTTGCACGGCTTCCAAGATCTGCTCACAGGGCACCATCACCCCCAAATCCACCACACGAAAACCGTTGCACGCCAGCACAACGCCGACGATGTTCTTGCCTATGTCATGCACATCTCCCTTCACCGTGGCCAGCACAACCGTACCCACAGCAGAAGCGCCGGCTTTGTCCTGCTCGATGAAAGGAGTGAGTACACCTACACTCTTCTTCATAACGCGTGCGCTTTTCACCACTTGGGGCAGGAACATTTTGCCCGCCCCAAACTGCTCCCCCACTTGCTTCATGCCTTCCATCAGCGGTCCTTCAATGACTGCGAGTGCACTTCCACAGGCCTGCATGGCCTCCAGCGTATCCGTGTCGATAAAGTCGGTAATTCCCTTCACCAGGGCGTGCGCCAAACGACGCTGCACGGTCCACTCACGCCACGCAGCGGCGTCTGCTGCACTTTGCTCGTGCTTCTGCTCTTTTTGTGCGGCGATCCGGTGGGCGTAGTCGGTGAGCCGTTCTGTGGCGTCTTCGCGGCGGTTGAGCAGCACGTCTTCCACGAGCTCCAAGCGCTCTTTCGGTATGTCATCGTACACATCGAGCATTCCCGCATTCACGATACACACGTCCAGTCCGCCTTTCTGCGCGTGGTAGAGGAAAGCGGAATGCATGGCTTCGCGTACGGGATTGATGCCACGGAACGCAAAGGAAACATTGGAGATGCCGCCGGAGATATGGCAGGCGGGAAAGAGGCGGTGTATTTCTGCCGCTGCCACAAAGAAATCGCGCGCATAATTGGCGTGCTCTGCGATGCCGGTGCCCACGGTCAGCACATTCGGGTCGAAGATGATGTCCTCTTCCGGGAAGCCGACGTATTCCGTCAGCAACTTGTGCGCACGGCAGGCAATGCGGACGCGATCTTCGACAGAGGTTGCCTGACCCCGCTCGTCAAACCCCATGATCACCACAGCTGCTCCGTAGCGGCGGATGAGGCGCGCGCGGCGCAGGAACTCCTCCTCCCCATTTTTTAACGAGATGGAGTTCACAATTCCCTTGCCCTGCATGCAGCTCAATCCGGCTTCTATCACCTCCCACTTGGAAGAGTCGATCATGAAAGGGACGCGAGCAATGTCAGGCTCAGCCGCTACCAGGTTCAGGAACTTTTTCATCACTTCCGGTCCATCGAGCATGCCATCGTCGAAGCAAAAGTCCAGCACAGTCGCGCCGTTTTCCACCTGCTTGCGGGCGATGGAGAGCGCTTCTTCGTACTGTCCCTCTCGGATGAGTCGCGCAAACTTCGGAGAACCGGCCACATTGCAGCGTTCGCCCACGAAAAGCGTGTTACGCGTGCGGTCGTGGTTGTAGGCTTCCAACCCGGCGAGTCGCATTTGCCCTGCCGGAGCGTGAGCAGTCGGCGTGCGCGGTGGAAAATCCTGCACAGCTTCGCGAATGGCGCGGATGTACTCCGGCGTCGTGCCGCAGCAGCCGCCGACAATATTCAGCAAGCCCTCTTGGGCATATTCGCGCAGGATGCCGGCCATGTGCTCGGCCGTGTGTTCGTAGCCGCCGGGCGCCAGCGGGTCGGGCATGCCTGCGTTTGGGTACATGCTGACGGCGCAGTCTGCCAGCGCGCTCAGTTCCCGGGCAAAGGGCAGCATCAGGTCTGCCCCCAGCGCGCAGTTGATCCCGACTGCCAGCGGCTGCGTGTGCCGTACGGAATTCCAGAAGGCCTCTACGGTCTGCCCGGAAAGAGTGCGCCCCGCTCGATCTGTCACGGTGAAGCTGATGACGACCGGCGGAAGCTCCGCGTTCGTTTCCTCACGCAGTTCATCAATGGCAAAAAGGCACGCTTTTGCGTTCAGGGTGTCGAAAATTGTCTCGAGCAACAGCATATCCACCCCTCCCTCCACGAGGGCTTTCACCTGCTCGCGATACGCCCGGTGCAGCTGGTGAAAATGCACCGCACGGAAACCGGGGTCATTCACATCCGGCGAGAGGGAGGCGGTGACGGACAGTGGTCCGATGGATCCCGCCACGAAACGCGGGCGTCCATCCCTTTCCTGCGCCTCATCTGCAGTCGCTCGTGCCAATTGGCAGGCAGCTCCGTTCATTTGGCGCACCAGTTCGGCCAATGCCGCATCTTCCAGCACCCCATCGAAGTAGGCCTGGTCACGAGGTCCCGGGGGCGCAGTGTGAAAAAACTCATGCTGACCGATGCAGGTGGATGCAAAGGTGCAGGTGGTGATGATGTCGGCCCCGGCCTGCAAATAGTCACGGTGAATTCCTGCTATAATTTGAGGCTGAGTAAGCACCAGCACATCGTTGTTGTTGCGCAGGTCGTGCGGGTACTTCTTTGTGTCTGCAAAGGACGCGCCGCGGTAGTCCTCCTCCGTCAGGCGATGCTTCTGCACCATGGTACCCATGGCGCCATCCAAAATCAGTATGCGTTCGCGCAGCAGGTCTCGGAGTTGCTCAGTGCGGGACATTGTGCGTTGTTGTAAGAGCGTGGGGTTAGCGTTAGGGAAAGCGTATTTGAGAGAAGTTAATCAACAGATAAAATACTCTTATTAGCTGATATCATTGTCTATACGTATCAAAAATCCCCGCGCAACGCGCGCGAATTTTGCAATCGTACATCGTACGTCGCACATCGTACATGAGCAGCTGCCTCGCAGCTGCTTGGGGCCGTCGTGCGTGTTGTACATCGTACATCCCACATCGTACATAGGCTCTGCCAGGCGCCACCGCCCCTTTGTAACTATGTCCGTGCACGGTTTCACCGTATTCCGTTCTCTCCGGCTTCGCTCTCCCCCGCGCAACGCGCGCGAATTTCCCAAATCGTACATCCCACATCGTACATAGGCTCTGCCAAGCGCCACCGCCCCTTTGTAATTATGTCCGTGCATGGTTTCACCGTATTCCTCTCTCCGGCTTCGCTCTCCTCCGCGCAACGCGCGCGAACTTCCCAAATCGTACATCGTACATCGTAAATCGTACATAGGCTCTGCCAGGCGCCACCGCTCCTTTGTAACTATGTCCGTGCATGGTTTCACCGTATTCCGCTCTCTCCGGCTTCGCTCTCCCCCGCGCAACGCGCGCGAACTTTGCAATCGTACATCGTACATCCTACATCGTACATAGGGCAAACGCATTTTCTAATGCGTTTGCCTTGGGGTCGGGTTCTTGTGCCACACGATTACCCCTTTCCCCACGGCGTAGAGGAATGCCGCCAGAAGAACACCGACGAAGATCGCCATCGAAACGAGTGCAGAGCCGTTTTCCTGCACCACGTCCTTGAAGTTCACCGCCCAAGGATAGAGCAATATCACCTCTAAATCAAACACTAAAAACAGCACCGCCACCAAGTAGTACTTGATCGAGAAAAATCCCGGCGCTCCATCCCCTTCCGGTACGTTGCCGCACTCATACGGCACATCCTGCGCCCTACGCAGCTTGGCACGCCTCCCAAATATCACGCTTAAAATCAGGATCATCCCTGCAAAGCCAAACCCGGCCAGCAACTGCATCAATGCTGAAAAGTACTCTTGCTGCATACGCTCCCCGCCTTATAGCACATTCCTCCCGCCGTGTCAAGACGCGCAAAACGCACTGAAAAATGCGTTTGCTATTTACGGTGTACATAGGCGGCATTTTGCCGCCTCCCGCTTCTTTGTAACCGCGTCGGCGCACGGTTTCACGACATCCCGCTCGCACTTGCTCTGCCAAATCCCGCGCAACGCGCTCGAACTTTCCAAATCGTAAATCGTAAATCGTAAATCGTAAATGAATTAGGTTGTAAATTGACTGTGTTTTTTCTTGGGACGGATGTGGACTAAATGCGGTCGTTGTGTCTCTCCATTTATCTCATCTTTTTTTCTATCTATTTTTCAACCTATTCACCAAATGTTTAATAGGTTAAGCTTGGTTATCTCTTTTTGAAAGAGATGTCCAGCCTAAAAATTGAAAAACTTTTAGGGATAGGTTCTTGACTTCACTTTACAGCGCTAGGGAGGATAGCGCCCCTTATCGAGTCATTTTAATTTACAATCGCAACAATTTTATCGTTAGTCATTAAATGAAAATGTGTCGCGTATCTCTTTCAAAAAGAGATACGCTGTGCCTGCTGAACTGAAATAAGACTTAACACAAAGAACGAAACGGATTGGTGAACATGAGCAACGGAGGACCAGAGAAGCCTGATGTGTCTGTTATCATGCCCGTGTACAACACACGGAGAGATTGGTTGGATTTGGCTGTCAAGAGCATCCTTGAGCAAACGTATCGAGACTTCGAGCTCATCATCATTGATGACGGTTCTGCCGCCGCTACCCAACAGCAGCTCCGTGAATACCGGGATCCGAGGATTGTACTCCTGCGCCTGGAAAACAACATGAACGCGGCCGTCGCGCGCAATGAGGGCTTGAAAGTGGCGCAGGGAGAGTTCGTGGCTTTCATGGATTCCGATGACATCTCCTTGCCCGAGCGATTGGAAAAGCAGGTGGGGTATCTGAAGAGCCACCCGAACATCGGATTGCTCGGTACACGTGTGGAGGATGCCGAGCGCCCTCAGAAGACCAAATGCTCGCGGAACAGGAATCATTCCAAGCAGATTGAGTGTGATCTGTTGCTTGTTAGCAATGTGTTCTGCACGTCCTCCGTGATGGTGCGCCGTGAGGTTTTATGCCGCGCGGGCATCCAATTTTGTGCGGATTGTTTTGTGACGCAAGATTACAAGATGTGGCTGGATCTTGTCGGAAAGACGGGGTTTGCGAAGATGGACGAGGTCTTGGTGCGATACCGTGAGAAGCGACCCGATCCGAGACGAGAAAAGCAGGAAGAAATAGCTCTCCGTGTGCAGATCGAGGCGCTCACCCGGCAGTTCGGAGTACGGGAGGATGAGGCACAGATGCTCATTTCGTTTTTGCGCTGCAAGGAAATGCCCGATGACGGGAACCGCCTGCTTGCAGCCATGAACCATACCATCGAACAATTGGAGGCGGGCGGATATGAGAGAAAGTATGTAGAAGCCTCCCTTCGTTGGGTGCTTCGCAAAGTCTATTACCGCACGAGGACTTGGCAGGGGCAGAGGCGCCTCATGCATTTGCTGCGCAACAATATGCTTCAACCGAGCTTGTTTTGTCGGCTGTGGTGCCTGATTACAAGGGGAATCTTATGACTGCAACCATCGCGGTTTTCATGGCGAGTCTGCTTCTCGTACGAAAAGCTGCGCGCCCGTATGCACTATCCGGTCGTCCGAGTTTCAAAACAAGTTTTCAAAGCTATCTAGATCAATGAGAGTGGCCGTTATAGGAACAGGATACGTGGGACTTCCCACGGGAGCGGGGCTGGCAAAGCTCGGGCACGATGTCACCTGCATCGACTGTGACCGTGCCAAGGTGGAGAAATTGCGCGCGGGGGAGGTAACACTCTTCGAGGAGGGTCTCGAAGAGCTGTTGAAGTCCGGATTAGAATCCGGCCGACTCTCTTTCACCGATAACATGGCAGAGGGGGTACGCGGGGTGCAGCTCGTTCTGTTGGCAGTGGGGACGCCGCCGAACCTCCGCACCGGGCAAGCTGACTTGCGCTACCTGTTCGGGGCGGTGAGGGAAGTGGCTCCCTTTCTACCGTCCAATGTCGTCGTGGCGGTCAAATCCACAGTACCGGTCAGCACGGGAGATGAAGTGGAAGCCCTGTTGCGTCGTCTGAATCCGGGCGCGCGTGCGGAAGTCATCAGCCTTCCGGAATTTTTGAGGGAGGGCTACGCCGTCCACGATTTCTTCCACCCCGTGCGCATCGTCGTGGGTACTGAATCACTGAGGGCGCGTGAACTGATCCGCGAGCTCTACGCTCATCTCCCCAACGTACCCCGATTCCTCTTCGTGGCGCGGCGTTCCTCGGAGGCCATCAAGTACGCCTCCAACGCCTTCCTCGCGGTGAAGATCCATTACATTAACGAGATGGCAGACTTCTGCGAGGCCGCAGGGGCCAATATCCACGAGGTTGCTCAGGGCATGGGGCTGGACTCGCGCATCGGGTCCGCCTTCCTCAGACCCGGGCCCGGCTATGGCGGTTCCTGCTTCCCGAAGGACACAAAAGCCATTGAACACATGGCGCGCAAGTTGGGGGTGGAACTTTCGCTCATCCGTGCCGCCATCAAGGGGAACAAAAAACGCCGCGAGCACATGGCGCAGCGTATCCTGAGGGAAGTCGAGGATATACCCTCTCCGAAGATAGCCGTCTGGGGGCTGGCGTTCAAGGAAGGGACGGATGACTGCCGGGAGAGCCCCGCTGTAGAGATTGTGCAGCGATTGACGAGTCACTACGTGGACGTGTGCGTCTATGACCCGCAAGCGATGACGACGGCACGGCGCATTCTGGGCGACACCGTCCGGTACGCGCCCGACATGTACAGCGCAGCGCAGGGAGCCGATGTGTTGGTCATCCTCACGGAATGGCCGCAGTTTGATGCGGCGGACTGGAAACGTGTGGCAAGCGGGCTGCACTCCCACCATATTTTGGACTTCCGCTTCTTCAAGAAAAGATGAGGGGGAGAATGAGCAAATTTTAATCATTCATTACTGGCGAGAACAAATCAACACAAGCAAATGAAGGTGAATAGAATCGGCAAAGTTAAGCGCTTCAGATATTGGTTGCTGTACAAAATACGCCTTATCAGTGGGCGCAGGTATGCGGAAAAGCTGGAAAAGTGGGGGCTCCCATGCGGGGAAGAAATCGAGAAGTACGGTGCAAAAATGGGGTTTGGCGAGAGATTGAGGTATATATGGGAATACCCCATACGCTTGCAGGAGGAATGCGATCGCCTAGAGGCCGAGATTGAACGGCTGAAAAAAGGTTTACCGTAACGATAGAGAGGACGTGATGAAGGGTGTAAGCATTGCAAAGTAGAAAGCGACAGAGAAGAGATGAATGATGTAAAAGCACAGCCCACGAAGGGCAAAACCGTTCGGGTTCAAAATGCGGAGGGAGACCCGGGCACGACGGCGCAAATTGTTGTGCAAAATCAGGTAGATTATGAACCGAAGGTGTCCGTCATTATACCCGTGTACAACGTGGAAGGCTACTTGCGGGAATGCCTAGACAGTGTTGTCAACCAGACTCTCAAGGAGATTGAGATTATCTGTATTGATGATGGTTCCACGGATTGCTCTCTGTCCATCTTGAAAGAATATGCACAAAAAGATGCACGTATCAGCGTACTACAGCAGGAAAACCTACACGCCGGTGTTGCACGCAACGCGGGTATGGCCATTGCAAAAGGAAAATACCTCAGTTTCTTAGATGCGGATGACTTCTTTGATGCTGATATGTTGAAGAGGATGTGTCATCAGGCCGAAAAAGACAGAAGTGATGTCGTTATGTGCACCAACAGTGTTTATGATGATGAATTAAAACAGCACGTACGCAAAACAAAGTTCGAAAAAAAGTATTTGAAAATTTCGCCCTTCCGGCCCTTGGATGTATCTGATGCCTTATACACAATCAGTAACCCAAATGCGTGGACAAAATTATTTCTCGCCAAGCAGATAAAGGATAATGAAGTGAGATTCGAATCGGTACTCAGTTGCAACGATATTACTTTTGTGTGCACAATGTTGTCCCTAGCAAAGCGAGTTTCATTACTAAACGAAAATTTGGTACACTACCGGATAAATAGTAAAACGAACATTACCGAACATCGAGCACAAAGCGTCGATTGCTTTATTAAGGCTGCTGCAAAGTTGCATCAAAATCTAAGAAGAAGAGATATATTGGATTCTTATATCATAACGTATTTAGATCGAATAAAAAAATCGTTTGTGTGGGAGCTTTCTCATTGTCCAGAAGAGGAGCGAGAGAAGTGGACAAGATTAGCGGAGCAAAAGCTACCTCCTCAAGTTTTCGCTTATATAACGGATAAAAAAGAAAAAATTTCTGTAATTATCCCTGTATATAACACAGAGAAATACTTAAAACAGTGTTTAGATTCTGTTGTAAATCAGACACTTAATGAGATAGAAATTATATGCGTGAACGATGGTTCCACCGACAATTCTTTAAAAATTTTAAGAGATTATGTCGAGTGGGACAGTCGAGTCGTTATCATTGATCAAAATAATCAGGGCTTATCTCGTTCTCGAAACAATGCTTTAAAGATCGTGCGTGGAGAATACGTACAGTTTGTCGATTCCGATGACTTAATCAAGGAAGATACTTGCGAAAAATTGTATAAAAAAGCAAAACTGAATGATTTAGATATGTTGTGTTTTTCAGGGTATAATTTTACTGAGACGCCCAAAGAGAGGCTGGAGAATACTTACTGGTCATATAGTGGTATATTATCATTTCTCAATGGGAAAAAAATATTTAATATTTATGATCTCGGAGAAAAAGCAAATAAAATGATAGTAAGTTCTTGTTTGACAATATATCGGAATGAATTCTTGAAAAAGTATGATATTATATTTCCTGTTGATTTATGTTTTGAAGACAACGTATTTTATTTAAAATCATTAACAAAAGCCGCTCGTATTTCTATTGATCCTGAAGAGTATTACGTGCGGAGAATTCGTGCGGGTTCCATTACTCAGAATTGGGACAAACATTTTGGGGATTATTTCGATATTGCCGATATCGTGCTGGGATACCTGAAAAGTATTCGCATAGATGAATCAATCTACAGCAGTTACAAAAAAAGTTATTTGGAAAGATGCGTCAGTTTATATCGGTCATATGGGAGAGGAAAAGAAACAGAGAATTATTTGAAAAGAATAAGAAAAATAATTGCTAAATATGACAAAAGATCCAGTTATTACTTGAAGAGTCTCGATCCCCATCCCTTTTTGACTCTTGTTTTAACACCTTATAACTTGTTGAGATATAAAGTATTGAAAAATATCTTTTGTCGAAATATTTGGAAAAAAATGAATATTTTGCGCATAGATATAGCAAATCGAGGTAAAGAGAACAATACTATCTCAGTCGTGGGAAAGGACTGCACAATTAAAGCTCAGGTTTGGCTTAAGAATGCATGGGGTGAAGGAAGAGTTCTAACAAGTTCAGCCGGCAAGGGTAAAGTAAGGATTTCCATCATCAATGCGGGTAGACTTACCATGAGTTTTCTGGGTCCTGACATGCGTTTCGAAGGCAAGAGGTTTCCAATATGGATTGATTATAAATCTATCAAGATTGATGGAAAGGAAATTTTATCCTCGCCTATTGCGGTATGGCACGACAAACCGTGGCGTTATGAAATGCCTGTGAAGGATGGACAGGAAATATGGCTTGAATATGAACGACGGGCGCATCCCTATTCTCGGGAAGAACTGAAGGAAACGATCCTAAAGCTCAATCCGACATCGGAGGTGATTCGGAATGATATCGATGCGCTGACAGATGAAATCAAGGAAATAATGAGACATGCAAAATAGCTCATCGAAAAAAAAGATTCTGAGTTCCCCCAGGGAGAAACCAGCAATATTTCGGGAGATAGCTCGGGGGTACGAGCAAAGGCTTGCCGCTCTAGAGGAGAAGATAGAGCTTTGTTACAACGAGCTGAAGGAGCTCAATTACGCTCATCTGCTGCATGACGGTATGAGGGAGAGTTTCTGGTTGAAGAACCAGACTTTCGACTTGCACAACTGGGCGGCCAATTACAGCTTTATATATCTATTATTTCGCATACTAGACAGGATTGAGCCTCAAAACATTTTGGAGTTCGGCTTGGGACAAACGACGAAGTTGACGACTCAGTATATCGTACACAAAAATCCCAAAGCGCACCTCAGCGTGTGCGAGCACAGCCTTGATTGGATCAAAATTTATCGACCGGAATTACCGAAGCATAAGCACATTCGCATCAATCACCTTGATTTAGAGTATTTCGGGTACCGACGCCAGAGAAATGATAAATATGCAGGATTGTTGGAATTGGTGGGAGATCAAAAGTATGATTTGATTATTGTGGATGGTCCGGTGGGGGGAGGAAAGAATTTGCCGAGATCCAATGTGGTGGATTTGATCGGGCACGGGAATTTGGCAGAGGACTTTGTGATCATTTTTGACGATGCCGAGCGTGTAGGAGAGAAAAACACAATCAAGAAAGCACAAGCAGCATTGAGAAAAAAATCGGTAGCTTTTCAAACTTTTGAACGCTTCGGAATTAAGAGGCAGGCCTACATCGTGAGCAAAAGCCGATCTTTTGCCGCTTTCTTGTAAATATAGGTAAAGATCTTCTCTTATAACTTTAACGGAATAACGATTAAAACTTTACCGGTTTTTCCTACTATTTATGTGGAAGAAGAAGCATTCGTAAACGCGAACCATAGGGCAGTATTTCCGCATTTATAAACAATAATAATAAATAAAGATGAAAAAGATTGTATCAGCATTGTTAGGTGGGCTTGGCTTAACCATTGCTCTGTGGGTTCTGTTTCCAAGCGCATTCCTGAAAGACGATACCAAGTGGACACGCCAAAATGATTTGGGGCGCGTGGATGTTACCTTTACCGGGGATGCTCGTGACGGTCAGATCGATGTCCAAGGAAAATCGCTGTGCGTGGGTAGACCGCAGTGGATGCGCGACAGCAAGGGTAACCAAGGTATCATGGTTCAATTTCCTGTTTCCTACCTTCAAAAATCCTACCAAATAACGCTGACGCCGCGAGGGAATGACAAGGAGATGTCTTTAGAAATAAACTTTCGAGGGAAGGATCTGAGGGTTGACAACCAGAGGAAGCCTGCTTACGTTCGCTTTGAGAACATTCGGCTCAATGGAAAGACGGTTGCTGATGAGCGAACGGTTTGGCATGATAAGTCGTTCAGGTACAAAATAATACAAGTTTCTGACAATTCGGATATCGTATTGAGTTTTGACGTAAGGAAGCCGTTCTCCGCCACGGATATCAGATGGCGAAGGGAGATTGGATTATTCATGATTTGCTCATTGTTTGTTTTTTATTTTAGAGACTTCACAAGATTTGTCAATAGTGTCAATAGATTTAACAAGAATGACATCGTCCAAGTAATCGCAGAAAATTACAAAAACATCGACGTTGTCTATCGACGAGCTTTTTGGATCATCTTTGGCGTGCTTTGCTTCGCCTTCGGATTTCACGCCATCCAGTTTATGTGGGGGAATCATGATTGGCCTTATTTAGTTAGCCATCTGCGGCGTTGGATTTATTTTCAATATATAGGCCGATACGCACTAAGCATTTTCCGAAAATTAGCTTTGAACGGTATCTATTTGCCCCTTATCTACGATGTTGTTTCATTCCTCTTCCTTGCGCTCAATGCTGTGTTGCTCTGTATGTACTGGAGACTTGAAAAACGAGTCGCTTACTTTGTCCTGTGCGGCCTCATTCTGACAGCGCAGCCGTTCACATTGAGCATGATGTATTACGTACACATGTTGCCGGAAACTTTCATTGGTGTCACTCTTTGCTTTGGTGCATTAATGATTTCCGAGAAGGTCGCTTTTGAGAAAAGTTCTCGCATGAAAAAAGTAGTCCTCTGTCTCCTCTCCATTGTTTTGATCAACCTGTCATTGGCCATGTATCCTGTCCTGATTAACACCATTGCCGTGGCATTTGTCGGCAGGTTATTAGTCCAGTCATTTGAGTGGGATGGATCATGGAAACTATTTAAATCATATTTCATACCGTTTGCTATTTCTGTCGTCAATATCGTATTGGGAATTATTCTCTACAAGGCAATGTTGTCTTTTGTATTCCCTCCTCAAGCGGACGGATATAATGTTCAAACTCTGCCTTTTAGTCAATTTCCTGAAAGACTATGGACTTTGTTCAAGCAAAGTTTCCATCAATTGTATGAATATCCCTTTCCTTTCATCTCCCAAGCTGTTTTATGGGGCTTTTTAAGTTTTACGATTTTCATAGCATTGTACATTTGTTTGACAGGGGGCATCAAACAAAAATTCGTGAGGTTGCTTTTATTGGTTGGAGCAATCTTCGCAACGCAGTCAGCTATGATGATTGCTAAGAACCACATCATAGATGGTCGAATAGAATTATTTGGATTAGTTGTTTTTGAAACGCTCGTAACAGTTCTGGTATTTACCAATCTCCAAAAGATGCACAATTTAAGTATTCTTGCGGCGACAGGAGTTGTGTGGGTGTCTATCGTCAATGATTTGGACTGTCTTCGTGTCTGGAAATTGGGATTTGATGCAGAAAAGATGCTTTGGAACAGGGTGCTGGCGCGTTTGGAACGCCAAAAAGATTTTGACACAAATCGAAAATACCAGATTGTTCAAATTGGGATGCCTATTTCACTAAGGTCTAAATTTTATGGAAAATCATACTCGTCAACGGGCTTCCATGATCGTGCAGCGAATTTGCTGTCGTTTAGTTATGACACTGTATGGAATCCCTTCGTTGCTCACGAATTTTTCTATCCAACATATTTCAGGGGGGAAAGACCCCGTCCAGACCATCCTAATGATCCCAAATACAGGGCTCAACTCAAGCGACTGTGGGAAGCGGGTATCCTGGATAAAGCTCAGGCGTGGCCTCACGAGAACGGGCTCATCGTGTGGAAGGATGTCATCCTCTTTGTCACCGATGCAAAATTGCTTGAGGAGTACAAGAAGCAACTCGCGAAAGAATTTCCTCGCCAACCTCAGAACACACCATGAACAACAAAATATACAGATTCCTATGTTACACCGCCGGAAGCGGGTTCGGCGTCGGCTACTTCCCCTTTGCCTCCGGGACGGCTGGTTCGGCTGCGACCCTGCCCGTTGCCTTCGGCATCGCCTACTTTTACGGAACGTGGGGACTGCTGCTCACCGCTGTCGTCACCTTTTTCATAGGCGTCATTGCATCCAAAGAAATCCTCAAGTACACCAAGCACGACCCCTCGCTCATCATCATCGATGAGGTCGTGGGACAGTTGGTCACTCTCGCCTTTGTCGGTTCCTGCCTGGTTGAAAACCTGCATGCCTGGTGGGCATACATCGCCGGCTTCTTCCTATTCCGACTCTTCGACATCGTTAAACCTCAGCCCGCCAAGTGGGCGGATCAAAAGCTGCTCAACGCCTGGGGAGTGATGCTCGATGACGTCTTCGCTGGGATTTACGCCGGACTCTGCCTCCTCATCATCAACTTCTATCTCGTCTCATGAAAGCCTGGTTGAAACTCATCCGCATCAAGCAGTGGGTCAAGAACGCCTTTGTCCTTGCGCCCCTCCTGTTCTCCTTTCAATTTACGGACATCCCCTCCGTTCTGTCGGCTCTCTATGCCTTCCTCGCATTCAGTCTTATCGCCAGCGCCCACTACATCGTCAACGATATTCAGGATCGGGAAAAGGATGCGCTGCATCCTCAAAAGAAACATCGACCGATAGCCAGTGGAGTCATCTCGGTGAAAAAAGGCCTTGTGGCGGCCTTGTTTCTTCTATACGGGGGGGGGGTATTTATCTGGATGTTGGGTGACATCAAAGTTGCGGGAGTCATCGGACTCTATCTGCTCATCAACGTCCTCTATTCCGGCAAACTGAAAAATATCGTCCTGCTGGATGTGTTCGTCATCGCCATAGGCTTCGTGCTGCGGGTGTATGCCGGCGCCTATGCCATCCATGAGCCGGTCTCAAGCTTCATCTTCATGACGACGCTGTTTTTATCGCTCTTTCTGGGATTTGCGAAGCGCAAGGGCGAGCTGCTGCGGCATGGAACGGCATCGCGAACGGTGCTCAAAAAGTACGGGAAGGAAATGCTCAACGCCTATCTGTCCGTCACGATGGCGCTCACCATCATGTCCTACGCCCTCTGGACCATGGAGACCAATACGAAGGCCAATCTGGGTACGCACCGCATGATTTACAGCATCGTGTTTGTCGTGTTCGGGATGTTTTGGTACGTGTACATTTTGGACAAGTATAACGGTTCGGAGGATCCGACCGAGAACTTGTACAAGGATAAGGCCTTGATGTTGACGTGCTGCGCCTTTGTTGGCTACGTGCTGTTCCTGTTCTTCAACATTGCATAAACAAAATCCATGAAAAACATCCTACTCATTTTATCCAGTGTGGCGTTGAATGCCCTGGCACAACTGTTCATCCGACAGGGGATGCTCAAGATCGGCTCCGTTTCCCTCGAGATCGGGCAGCTGTGGAATATGTGCATCAGCTTTTTCTCTAACCTCTACCTCTGGGGCGGGATGCTGTGCTATGCCGTATCCATCATTTTGTGGATGGTGGTTCTCTCGAAGGTCAATGTGTCGCTGGCCTACCCCTTTTTGAGTGTCGGATATATCATCACGGCAGTCATGGCCTATTTCTTCTTGAACGAACCGCTCACTCTTCAGAAATGCATCGGGATAGCGGTCATTTGCCTGGGAGTCATCATTTTAACCTACAGTAAAGATTTTACATCATGAGATACGTCATTATAGGAGGCTCCGGCTTCGTCGGGAAAGAACTGGGAACCCTCTTACTTCAAAAGGGTGAAGGGGAGATAGTTAATTTGGATCTTGTCCCTTCAGGGTTGCCCGTGCAAGATGTGCAGCAAGACATCACCCAGGAAATCCGATTTCAATTCCGGGCGGATGATATCGTCGTGCATTTGGCGGCCAATCAATACCATCACAAAGTGCCCAAGAAAAACAGACAGGCATTTTTTGAGGATGTCAATGTAGCGGGCACGCAAAATATCCTGAAAAAGATGTCGGAGGACGGTGCGCACCAGATGGTCTTTTTCAGCACGGATATGGTTTACGGTAAACCTCAGTATCTGCCGGTGGATACAAAGCACGTGCAGAATCCATTTGGATATTACGGAAAGAGCAAAAAGGCAGCCGAAGCCATTTGTGAGAAATACCGGCAAGAGGGGATGAACATCACGATATTCCGTCCCCGTATGATCATCGGCAAGGGGCGGCTGGGAATCTTGGTGAAGCTGTTTAAGTTGATTGAACACAACCTGCCCGTTCCCATGATCGGAAGCGGGAAGAATTATTATCAAATGGTTTCCGTACAGGATTGCGCGGCGGCTATCGATCAAGCCATCCGTCATCAATTGCCCAATAAATCCTACAATCTGGGATCCATCAATCCTCCGACCGTTAAGGAGCTACTAGGACAGGTGATAAAAAGAAATTACTCGAAGTCCATCCTCATCCCGACATGGGGAAAGGCGGTCAAGATGACATTGGGCGTGTTGGGCTGGCTGGGTTTGGAAATGATGTACAAGGAGCAGTACATGATAGCTGATGAGAATTACATCATCGACATATCTGAGACTCGGCAAGATCTGGACTGGACACCCCAATTTAACGACACCGACATGATGCTGGCCGCTTTTGAGGAATACCAGAAGTTGAAGAATAAGACGGGAAAGAATTGACGCAGAATTTCGCATGGTTAAATTTGCAGATTATCAATAGATAGCAGAGATCGCATGTTGAATTTGCGTTGAATTTGGGGCAAATTTGACGCAAAATTCAACTTTTTTCAGCGCGGCTCTGCCAAAGGTCGGGGCAACCGCATTAGAAAATGCGGTTGCCTATGTACGAGGTACGATGTACGATTTGGGAAATTCCCGCGCTTGCGCGCGAATTCCGCAGAGCTAGTGCGAAGTGATATGATAAAACCGTAGGCGGCGAGACGCCGCCTATGTACAAGACGCCCGACGGCCCCGTTTAGGGTGCTCGCGTCAGCGGGCAGTGAGGGCGGTTGGACAGCGCAAAGGCGCTGCCCCGCAGGGGCTCACTGGCAGGGTGGTGCCAGTGAGTCAAGGTACGATTTGAATGTTAGCGCGCGTTGCGCGGATTTTTTCGGAACATTAACGCATGGGAAATGGGTTGAATGAGCCCGGAGAAATTTTGGGGGGACACGTGTTTTCTAAGCTAACCGGGCTCCCTCCTTTGTGCTATCGCCCTGTTGCATTGAATCTTGCAATTCTCAGATGAGCAAGATGAAAACCTATGTTGGACAACAAAACGAGAAAAAATCTCATTTTGTTCTTGACAAGATGGGGCGTACAGTTTATCTTTCGAGAGAAGTTATGCTTGTCAATTTTGCCTTCAGTAATTTCTACTCCTTTCGCGACAAGACGGAATTTTCGATGATTGCATCGAAAATCCAAGCCGATAAGGAATCGCTCATTCCCGTGCCCTCCAACAAGCACATGAAACTTCTGCCTATCAGCGCTGTATATGGCGGCAATGCCTCGGGTAAGACCAACTTTGTGCGGGCGTTGTTTGCCGTAAAGCAGACAGTTCTGGAAGGTAAATTTCCTTCTCTCCCCTTCTTGCTGGACGCGAAATGCCATGAAACCCCGACAAGCTTCACACTGACGATTCTTGTGGATAATGAAATGTGGGAATATCACATTTCATTACTGCATGAAAAAGTGCAAAGGGAAACGCTCACACAGCTGCGCATGCATGGGGAACCACGAACCATCTTTGACCGAAAACCGGAGGAAGGATTTTTCGTGATGGATGAGACTCTGTACAAAAAAGATGAGGCAAGAGCGTACTCCTTTGCGCAGCAGTTTGGAAAATCGTTGACCGCAAGTACTCCCCTCCTGACTGCTTGCGAAACTTTGGACGTCCCCGGTCTGAAGCCCTATACCACACGCATCATTCACTGGCTGAAGCACACTCTCAAAATTGCTCCTGCGGAAGCCGAACGCAAGTTCATAGGTTTCGATCTGCTCAATAACCAGGGGGCTTACTCCCGGGCGCTCAGCGCGGCTGACACAGGAATTCGAGAGTTGGTGCGCACCCCCGTACCGCTCGAGCAAACGGGGCTTTCCCGGGAAGAAATTGAGAAGTTCCGTTTATCTAAGCTTGACGCACTTATCCCTTCGTCCGGGGTCAACTGCTACCTCATCAAAGAAGCCGGTGTTGTGAAAGCCTACAAATGGGGAGCGCAGCACGCTG
Source organism: uncultured Akkermansia sp. (assembly GCA_947626545.1). Taxonomy (GTDB): domain Bacteria; phylum Verrucomicrobiota; class Verrucomicrobiia; order Verrucomicrobiales; family Akkermansiaceae; genus Akkermansia. Next base: position 18,236 of record CANQSS010000035.1, read on the forward strand.
ATACGGAGGGGGAAAACACTGTTCCTTCCTTTCCTCTTGAACTTGAATCTGACGGCACGATGCATCTCATGAACTTGCTTCCCATCTTGCTGGAGAAACAAGATGCCGGGAGCGTTTACGTCATGGACGAATTGGATCGCAGCATGCATCCGAATCTTACGCGATTTCTTATTGAGCAGTATCTTAGAGAGGCTCGACGGGGACGGCTGTGTCAGCTTATTTTCACTACGCACGATGCTATGCTGCTGGATCAAAATCTACTGCGACGTGATGAATTTTGGGTTGCTGAACGAACTCTGCAGAATGTCTCGCAGCTTATTCCCTTCTCGGACTACAGTGAAGTGCGCAAGGATAAAGATCTGCGCAAGAGCTACCTGCAGGGGCGACTCGGCGGAGTCCCGGATCTTCAAGACTTTATTGACTGATGAAGAAAATCCCGCAAAGGCCCCGTCGAGCACGTCATTACCGCACGATTTTCGCAATTGTGGCGGAGGGCAGTTTGACAGAGCATTCGTATATTAGGGCGGTGCTGCGTTGTCTGCAAAAACAGTACGGCACAACTTGCAGGATTTCTCCAATCAAACCACGCAACTCCTCGGTCAAGGAGCTGATCCGAGCGGCGGATGAAAAAGCGACGGAGCTGCGGAAAGATGACCAAGTGTGGATTCTGGTGGATCGCGACCCTGAATCTCACACGGAAGATGACATGCAGGCCCTCATGCGATGGGAGCAATCTTCGCCTCGCCACCATGTAGCCCTTAGCAATCCGCGTTTTGAATATTGGTTGCTCCGGCATTTTGAAGAAGCGCCGACGGAAAGAAATGCGCTGGATGACTTATACGTGGCGAGGTACCTGCCGGGCTACGACAAGCGCAAGGATGCAGAACGGTCTGCAAGAATCACATACAGAGCTATAGAGTTTGCCATGCGTCATGCAGGCAATTCCCCCTACCCGACTTGCGAGCAGCCGAACATCATCGGCTCGGGGATGCATCTCCTCGTACATGAGCTAATAAATGTAGTGGGAGCAAGTATCTCGTCAAAGAGAGCTCAATGAACCTTGGAACGTTACTGACGGAACTGGGCACAAGCCCGGCCGGTCAGTCACAGCACAAACATTAGCCGTCTCCCAGTGGAAAGAGGGACACTTGTTTTCCAAGTTAACCGGGCTCCCTCCTTTGTGCTATCGCCCTGTTGCGTTGAATTTTGCAAATCTCAATTTAATCTTGCAATCCACAAAATGTCGTTTTTTTGAAAAAAAGTCTTGATCGAATGGGCCAGGACTCGTATAATGCCCCTGCGCTTCTTCCGGTGCGAGTCACCGGTGAGGGGGTCATGCGGATGTAGCTCAGTGGTAGAGCGCAACCTTGCCAAGGTTGATGTCGTGGGTTCGAGTCCCATCATCCGCTCTCTTGAGGCGGTGCGCGTTTGCCGGACGGATGGGATGTGTTGCCGACTTTGTGGAATTGCTTCATGGAGTCGTTCCGCAAAAATATACGGAGAGCGGAATGTGCTTGTGATTTTCAGGGGAGCTATGGTAGTATGACTGCTATGAAACGGACATTGATCCCGCATGCTTCCATGGCTGTTGCTGCGGCTCTTCTCATCTCGGCATTACCATGCGCAGCGCAAGGCGACTCGGAGTCTTCTCGGGTTGTCACCGCAGAGCAAATATTCCCGAAGATGGAGGATGGTACTCGCGACTTGCTTTCTCACTGCCAAAATGTGTTGCGTATCCTCAAGGATATCACAACCACGCAAAAAGCAGATGACGAAGCTGATGAGCTTACCGCAGAGTTTAACGCACTCACCGACGCCGAAGATATACTCAATGACCTTGCTGAGCATACCCCTCCGGAGGTCATGACAGAAACTGTCGAACGGCTTTCCAAAGAAATAAACGCCTACAAGGACTGGCAGCGAGAAGTGCCCGAGCAACTTCAGCGCCTCCTCGACGCAAACTGCTTCAACTCGGAGAAACTCACTGCCGCCATCGACTCTCTGTGTGGCGTGTTTTTTGACTGTGTTGAGCTACCGCCGGAGCCGGAACCTAAATCGGCCACAGCTGAGCAAATTAGCCAACTCATCGAGATGCAGGCCGCTGATCGCAAGAAGCTGCTCGACCGTTGGCCGACGATGGTGCAGGGCGGTCCGGGTTTCACCCGCGATTCAGCATGGGTCATCCTTAACGACAGCGACTTGGCCGTGCGCATGGAATACGACATACTCCGCATGGATCTTCACTATCCTGCTCCCGACGCACAGGCGCTTATCATGGAAGGGGGCAGGGTGTACGACAAGCACATTCTCACCATCCCGCTCGGCCATGAGCGGGTCGTCGTTGAACAATGGTTCGACATCACCCGATATTGGCAGAAATCCACCTCCCAATCCGGCTCAGCGGAGCCTGAATCTTGACCGGCGCTCATGGCAGAACGCACCATATTAGTTGCTGAGGACGACGCATCCATCCGCGCCGGATTGTCGGATGCCCTCCAAGCGCATGGCTACGGTGTTCTCACCGCCGCAGATGGTGAAGCGGCACTCAAATCGGTGCTCACGCAGGAAGTGGATTTGGTGTTGCTGGATCTGAATATGCCAAAACTCAATGGCTTTAAATTGCTCAAAATTATGAGCAAGGAATGCCCGGGGGTGCCGAGCATTATTCTGACGGCCCACGGCGAGGAAAAAGACCGCGTGCGCGGACTGGAAAACGGGGCGGACGATTACGTGGTCAAGCCTTTTTCCATGGCGGAGCTGCTGGCGCGCGTGGCGGCAGTCCTGCGCCGCTACCCCACCCGCCGTGTGAGCGCCGAAAAAGCCCTCCGCTTCCCCGGCGGCTCACTGGATCCCGATAACCACAGCGTGGTCATGGATGACGGTTCCTGCGTAGCTTTGCGCGATAAGGAGTTTGACCTTTTCCACTATCTTTTGGCGCATCCCGACCGCGTCATCTCGCAGGAGGAGCTGCTACTACGCGTGTGGGGCAGCCGAGCCAGCGCTTCCGAAACACGCACCGTTGCCGTCACCCTTACGCGCCTGCGGGAGAAACTGGATCCCGCCGTGGCTCAGCGCATCGAGAATGTGCGTGGACGCGGTTACAAATGGAGCAAGTCATGAAAAAGAAGTTGGTCAGCATTCTGCTCGTTTTTTCGCTGGTGGCGATCGGCGCTGCACTTTGGCAGGCTTGGCAGGCGGCGCATTTGGAAGATGAATTGCGCGCCATCGACTACCGCACGCAAGCCGCCCGTTTGGTGGAACTCTCGCTGCCGCGCGTGCGCGCCGAGATGGAGACGCTGCTGCGCACCGAGCAGGAGAAGCTGGGCAAGACTCCGCCCATCGGCAAAGTGAATATCCCCATGCCTCGCGGCGGCAAAGCGGATTTCAACGTGGGCTTTTTCCTGCTCTCGCCGGCTATGCTCCAGGCTCCCGTTGGTGATGAAGACTTCGCGCGGCGTCTTGCCGAAGCTCCCGCCATCACCAACACCATCCGCCGCAAAGCCTACAACCCCTCCGCTCCGCTCTACGACCCCAATGAGAAACAGTCATACGACCCGCGCACTCAGCTGCCGGTTTTTGGCATATACGAGGTTCTCGAGACCGACTTGGACAAGCCGATGCGCCTCACCGGCGACCCGGGGCCTTTCTTTGCATGGAACTACGGTGATACGTTGGTGTGCATGCGTTCTGTCCCCACCAGCCACGGCGCCGCAGCAGAGGGGTTTGTGATTGATGCGGCCAAGCTCAGTGCCCACCTGCTTCCTCTCGTGGAACCAGGGCTCAGAGAACCGAGCATCGGTTTCGTGCGCCGGGGCGAAGCCGCCAATCTCGCTCCCCTTCCCATGGTATTGCGCCCCGGGAATAAGGTTGAACTTCCTGATACGGCCGCTCGCCGAGAGGCCCTGCGCGGTCCGGTCATCTCCGCCTGGCTCATTTCCATTCTCTCCATCATCATCGTTTTCACCTTGCTTGTCTCGTACAGCCGCATGGAGCAACGCCGCAGTGATTTTGTATCCGCCGTGACCCATGAATTGCGCACCCCTCTCACCAGTTTTCAGCTCTATACCGAAATGTTGCAGGATCCGGCTCTGCCAGCGCACAAAATGAAGGAGTACCATGAAACACTGCGTCGTGAGAGCCTGCGACTCGGACACCTCGTGGAAAATGTGCTCGCTTACGCCCGACTCACCCGCGGGAAACAACGTGAACGACAAGATGTGGGCAGTTGCGCTGAATTATTATCCGCTCTGCTCGACAAGACCGCCGACCAGCTACGCCGCGCCGGCTGGAGCGTTACCATAACCATTGATCCCCGCGTCAGCCTTCTGCGACTGCGCACCGACCTTATCTCCGTAGAGCAAATTTTGCAGAATCTCGCAGACAATGCTGTCAAATACGCCTCATCTGATCACCCAAGCATGACCCTGCACGCCCTGCAAACCCACCGAACCCTCTCCCTGCGCGTGACCGACAATGGTCCGGGAATTCTCCCTGACATGCAAAAAAAGCTATTTCGTCCTTTCTCTCACTCGCAAAAAGCGGAGGATTCCCGCAAGCCCGGCATCGGCTTGGGACTCGCACTCTCCCGCGATCTCGCACGCTCTATTGGCGGAGACCTCACTCTGGAGCGCACCTCTGACCACGGCACTACTTTTCTGCTCACCCTCCCGCTTGGGGAGTGAACCAATACGAAAAACATTTACGAAGTCAACTATAATTTTGAGGCGGGGTAAATTTTTATTTTTGCTCAATCCATTAGAGCAAAGCAGAGCTTGTG
>CANQSS010000036.1 GCA_947626545.1 uncultured Akkermansia sp.
TGTTCTTGCTTGTTTACTCATTTTAAGTTGCATATGTTTGATATTAACCCTTTATTTTTGAGGCATCAAGCTTTCAGAAAATTCTTTTTTCCCGTTTTTTACGTCCCTTCGGTGACTTTATTTTTGAGGCAATGCGCACAATCACTTCTCAAAAAGAAGACGCTTGAAACATCACCAGGAATTATGCTAGGATAGATGGCGGAAAGCTGTCCTAACTTACCAATGAAAAGAGCCAAACTAACGGAACTCGACAAGCGCTTAATCGGAACGCTCAATACGAACGCAGGGGAAGTCAGCGCTGAACAAATACGTAATCTCATTCAGGCTGGAGCCAATGTGAATGTCATGGCGTACCAAGAAACGCCTCTTTCCCTCGCGACGGGCATGAGGCGCTTAGATTTGGTGGAACTTCTGCTAGAATCTGGAGCAGATCCCAATTTGCCACTGAGAGGATCCTTTCCGCTGAGTGTAGCGGTGGCGACGCAGAGTCGCAAAATTGTCGAGGTACTCCTGCAGCATGGAGCGAAGGTGAATGTTAACCCGCAAAGTATTCAACCGCCCTTGCATGTCGCAGCGGGAGTGGGCAGCATCCCACTTGTCGAGCTCTTGCTGGCGGCTGGAGCGGACATTAATCTGCAAGCAGGTTCAGGAACACCTCTGTGTGAAGCTGTAGAAATTGGCAACAAGGAACTCATAAAATTCTTGATAGAACGCGGAGCAAAAGTGGAAGGAGAAGGATGGGAGCGCACTCCTCTCATCGTCGCTGCGGAAGAAGGTTTCCTCGGCATCGTCCGACTCTTATTGGATGCAGGAGCCAGTGCCAAGATGGCCTCAAATAACTCTACACCTCTCATTGCCGCCGCAGAGAGCGGGAAAACCTCCGTCATTCAGCTACTTCTGGATGCGGGAGCGGATATTCACGCCCAGCGCAACCAGTACACGCCGCTTATCGCTGCTGCAGCAGAGGGACATCTCGGCGCCGTCAAGCTCCTGCTTCAAGCCGGAGCCGATGTTAACGAAGCGACCCACTTGTACACTCCGTTGATTGGAGCCGTGCTTTCTGAAAACGCTAAAATTGTCCGTTTTTTTCTCGATGCCGGAGCAAATGCCAAGGCAAGAACAGATAGAGGCATTACTGCCCTCGATGAAGCAGAGCAAGCAGATCTCCCCGGAATCATCAGGATGTTGCGCAAACACCTCAGCCAAGTGGGCTGAACTGCTGACTCTTCCTTTCTGCGTAAACAAGAATCCTCCCCCGCGGCGAGGGCAATTCAAAGCGAAGCTTGGATTACATGGTTAGGTATCTAAAAATTCTGCTGCGCATTCTTTTCACAGCCCAAGCGGTTTAGTTTTGGACAGCTTGGAGGAAATCGCTGATAATTTGCGTGTACGTTTTTCCTTGCAACTTTTCACAGGTCGCGGGAGGAAGAGGTTCAGAGATCGATGTCAATACCGAAGGTCTTACCGAGGTCTTCAGGGTCGAGGAGGGCAGAGGTGTCGGCTGCAGGTGGGGCAATGAGAGTGGCGGGATCCAGCGAACGGAGGGTGAAGAGGAGAGAAGGTTCGCGATCGATGAGCACGCCAGCGGCGTAGATGGCGGCGGCGGCGTGGGGACAGGGTTCTGCCCAATCCGGGCAGGAGCAACTCATGTGCCAATCCTCCGGGGCGGGGAGCAGACCGCTCTCCGGGTCGCAGAGGGCACGCAAAAGATCATCGTTCGCTTTGCCTTCCAACAGGGCAACCAATGAACCCACATTTCCGGCACAGACGGTGCGCAGAGCGAGGCTCTTCTCCTCGTCCAGGGGCTCAAGCGAGAGGTCAACCTCGTAGGGTTCCTGCGCGGAGACGAGAGCGTGGATGGAGCAGGGGGCTATTGTCAGATCCAGGACACAGCCATGGCGCAGCAGGGTACGCCCGGGGGAGAGGCAGAGACCGCCCGCCTCGCAGAGAGCGAGGTGGCGCATCCAGGCACTGCCCCAAAAGTGCTCTGCCAGTTTACGCGAGGAAGCGACCACCGGATGCAGTTGTGCGCCGTCGGCCGTCAGCTCTGTAGCTCGTTGGGACGCAAGGCGGGCGAGGTCTGCCGCCCGAAGGGGTGCCGAATCCTCGCCCGCGTAGCTGCACATGGCAGGAGATAAAATTAATGAGTAACGGAGCGGAAATACTCCAAGGTCGTTTTGAGACCCTCCTCCAGCGTGTGCTGTGGTTTCCAACCGGCTGCGAGCAACTTGTCCGCGCAAGCGCGAGAGTGCTTCACGTCCCCGGCACGCTCCGGCAGGTGTACAATTTTGCTGGATGAACCGGCGGCCGCCACAATGATCTCGGCAAGCTTGTTGATGGTGATTTGACCGCCGTAGCCAACATTGTTCACTCCGGTTACCTCCGGATGCTCCGCCACATACGTGAGTGCGCCCACGATATCCTTGACGTAGATGAAATCACGCGTTTGTTCACCATCGCCGTAGATCGTGATATCTTCCCCCTTGAGCGCCTTTTCCATAAAAATGGGGACGGCCGCAGCGTAGGCTCCCTTCGGATCTTGGCGAGGTCCGAACACGTTGAAGAAACGGCAGCAGCCCGTGTTGATCTTGCTCGTGGTGCGGAACATCTCCATGTAGTACTCGCCATCCAGCTTTGTGATGCCGTACGGACTCTTCGGCTCCGGATACATGGTCTCCACCTTCGGCACGATGGGGTTGTCACCGTAGATGGCAGCCGAGGAAGCGAGCACGACTTTTTTCACGCCCGCTTCGGCAGCTTCCTCCAGCACAGTGAGCAGACCGTTCACGTTCAGGTCAATCGTCTCGCGAATCTTGCTCATGCTTTCCGGTACGGAGACGAGCGCCGCCATGTGGAAAATGTAGTCCACGCCCTGCACAGCTTTGCGCACGAGCTCACGGTCGGTAATGCTGCCCTCAATAAATGTGACGCGCAGACCGTCAAGGTTTTTCTTGTAGCCTGTGCGGAGGTTGTCGAGGACGCGAATCTCCTCCGCCTTGTCCTGGTAATGTTCAGCGATGTGGGAGCCGATAAAGCCGGCGCCGCCTGTGATGAGTACTTTCATGGTTGTAGTAGGTGAGTTGTTTGTAAAAAGATTATGCCTTGTTCTTGGCCGTTTTGGCAGCAGCTTTGGCGGCCATTTTTTCTTTTTCCTCGGGAGTGAGGATGCGTGGGAAAACCGGACTGGGAGCTTGCACGCAGTGTCCCTCCGGAAGAATGCCCCAAGTGAGCGTCTGTGGCGTAAGTCCGGCGGCATCTACCTGCAGCTGAGCAAGCAGACGCGCTGAGGCCTCCGGCAGTACGCAACCGAGCAGGAAACTGACGTGAGCAACGCTCTCGAGTAGGTGGTAAAGCACGCGCTGCAGCTCCTCTGACTTCTGCGGGTCTTTAGCAAGGACCCAAGGCTGCTTTTGCTCGATGTAACCGTTGCAGAGCGAGACGTGAGCGTTGAGCGCGCCGAAAGCATCCGCAGTGTTGTAGGCATCCATCTGCTTGGCGAACGTTTTTTCCGCTTCATCCAAACTCTTACGCAGGTCGGCGGACGGCTCGTCATCGTCGGTGGGCCTGTGCAGAATGCCCTCGCAGTACCGCACGCACATATTGAGCGAACGGTTGGCGAGGTTGCCGAGGTCGTTCGCCAGTTCGGAATTATAAATCATGCGCAGGCGCTCGACGTCGTAATCGCTGTCGTATCCTGTCTTGGTGTCACGTACCAGGTAATAGCGCACGGCCTCTGCGCCGAAGACGTCGCACAGCTCATTGGGATCCACGATGTTGCCGAGGGATTTGCTCATTTTCTCCCCCTTGATGTTGAGCCAACCGTGCACGAGCAACTGGGGCATCTGATCGTCCGAGAACCCCATGGCATGCAGCATGCAGAGCCAGTAGATCCCGTGCGCCGGCACTAAAATATCCTTTCCGATGATCTCGCATGCGGCCGGCCAGAGCTTCCCGAAGGAGGGCAGACTCTCATCCCCGTCGCTCTCATACCCCGCAAACGAGATGTAGTTGATGAGAGCATCAAACCACACGTAGGTTACAAAATCCGGGTCAAAGGGCAGGGGGATGCCCCATGAAAGTCTGTTCTTGGGACGCGAGATGCACAGGTCATTCGTCGAGCGGTCAATGGCCATGAGGAGGTCTTGCCGCCGGAACTCCGGAGTGACGACCTCCGGGTGTTTGGTCACATACTCGCGCAGCCATGGGATATGTGCAGTGAGGTTGAAATACCAGTTCTCTTCTTCCAGCTCGATGACTTCGCCCCATTCTGGGCCGAACTGCCCGTCCTCTCCGCGTTCCTTGTCGGTCAGGAATTGCTCTTGGCGGACGGAGTAAAATCCCTTGTAAGATTTTTTGTAAAGACAACCCTTGTCGCGCAGCTCGGTGAGAATCTTCTGCACGCATTTTTCATGTCGTGGATCGGAAGTGGCCGCCCATCCGTCGTATTCGATGCCCAGTTTTTCCCACAGAGCAATGAACTTCTGAGTCACTTTCTGAGCATACTGCAGAGGCTCGATTCCTTCTGCCTCTGCCTTCTGCTGCACCTTCTGCCCGTGCTGGTCAACGCCGCTCAGAAAGTAGGTCTCCTCCCCGCACATGCGATGCCAGCGAACTAACACGTCTGCAAGTACCTTTTCGTACGCATGCCCGATATGGGGAGCGCCGTTCGTGTAGTCGATGGCTGTGGTGATGTAAAACATAGCGCGCGGATTGTATCACAGCGTCCTCGCGCGCGCAAGCAGAACTTGCGATAAAGATTTCCAGTCATCGAAGCCACGCAAGGAACTCCTTGTTGCCCTCCATGCCGGTGATGGGTGAGGGCGCAACACCCATCCACGAACGGCGCAATTCATGAATCACAAAGTCGCGGACCTTATTGACAGCACGCTCATGCAGAGCAGGGTCGCGTACAATACCACCGGGGCCAATATCCTGTGGCTGGAGCTCAAACTGTGGTTTTACGAGGACAAGCATATCACCACCCGGACCGAGACACGCATATGCTGCAGGCAAAATTTTAGTAAGCGAGATGAAGGAAACATCGCTCACAATAAGTTGCACTTTTTCACCGAGGTCATCCGGTGTGAGATAGCGAGCGTTGAATTGCTCTCGCACAATAACGCGCGAATCGGTGCGCAGCTTCCAGACGAGCTGATTGGTGCCCACGTCCACGGCGTGTACGCGCAGAGCACCATTTTGAAGCAGACAATCTGTGAAGCCTCCGGTGGACGAGCCTATATCCAAGCATATCTTGCCTAGTGGCGATACCGGAAAAGCCGTCAAAGCTCCCTCCAGCTTGAATCCTCCTCGACTCACATATTTCGGAGGGGTCTTAACAACGAGGGATAAAGTGCTATCCACCTTAGTACCCGGCTTGGTCAGCACCTGACCGCCCACTGAAACTTCGCCAGCCAAAATAAGGCGCTGGGCCTGCTCCCGAGAAGGAGCAAGCCCAGCGCGGTGCAACAGAACGTCCAGTCGTTCCTTGGCTGGCATTGAGTGATAAAAAAACTAGCCTTGAGTCGAACTCGCCATCAGATGCGCAGGAACCGGCGGCAGAGCTGTGCTGCCATCAGCCACCGGAGCAATCGGCAGACGACGACGTCTAGGTGCCTTAGCGGGAGAAGGCGTGGAGGGAGCAGGGGCCGCCTGCTGCACTGCCGGAGCCTTCTGGACAGTCGGAGTCGGTTGCGGCGCGGGTTTTGAAATGACGGGAGTAGGCGCTTTAACAGCTGGAGTCGTTTTCGGAACAAGAGGAACCGCCTTGACAACCGGAGCCGTCTTCGGAACAAGAGGTACTGCCTTGACGACTGGCTGCGCAGGCGGCGGAGCTTGCACCGACTGAACAGGCGCCGGGGCCGGCGGAGGAACAGGCGCAGGTTTTGGAGCTGTTGCAAGAGGAGGAACTGCGGGGCTCGGCGCCGGAGTGGGCGGTACCTCATAGCGCGAGTGCGGACGGTTGGCAACCGGGCGCGCCAAGGGCGGAACTGTGGCAGGTACAACAGCTGCCGGCGTCGCTGTTGTTACCGGAGCAAGCGGAAGCGGCTTCTGCATGCGTTGCCGCGGAACATTCAGCGGCACCTGATTTGTCACTTGCCGAGAAGGAAGCGGCGCATGATTGATGCGGTGCACGCGCACGCCGGCCCTAGTGATTTCGGCTTGGGCGGGTATGCCGCACATGGCGAGTACGAGTAACAGGGATATGGTCCTATGCATAGATGTGGGGTAGTTTGTGGGGTGTTTTTAAGTAAGAGCGGTGTAATAGTTGACAAAGGAAGAGATGGAGAAAAGTATAATAAGCGGAAGGAGAAGCAAAAAGACGGGGTCATGCCGCCACGAGTGATTCTGAGAAGCGCCGCCTCTCTCTGGAAAGACCGAATAAACTGCTACTGCAGCAAAGCCAGCCCATGACAGCGCATATGCATTAGCCCAAACCGGGTAGTTAGAGAAGACGGGGGACCCTGTTTGGCGCACAACGTAGTAGGCTACGAAAGGCAAGATCGTGAGCACAGCTAGCTCCGGATGTGCATTACGCCGATACAACCGCATCCACACCAATCCCCACGCCACCACGGCAAGCATACCTGACACCACCAATACTGCATCCCCAAATACCGACTCCAAAAACGCGCCACTACCCAGCAGCACGAAAGTTGGCACGGCCAAATAGATGTAGAGACGGCGGTTCATGAGTGAAAAAAATTATATTATAATCAACCCTCCCAGTGCCAAATAAGAGGCACCTCAATGTCGGGATTAAGGCTATGCATGGCCGGACTTCCTTTCGCGCATTCTTCCAGCGCAACCACGTGCGGAGAATCCGCGGGCAAAGGCACATGCAGCTCCACCGTGATACGTGCGATTCGACGCGGGTTAGAACTCATCTCCTTAGTCACATCGATCCACATCCCTTGTAGATCCAACTGGTGTTCTTGGGCGTATATTCCCATAATTGTAGTCATGCATGCGGCCGTGGCAGAACACATCAAATCTGTCGGAGAAAACGAAGTCCCTTTTCCGTGATTATCCAACGGCGCATCCGTGCTTACACGGGCGCCAGAACTCTCATGCTCCAGCTCGCAGTGCAATTCTCCCTCGTATCTTATCTTACACCTAACCATCGTGTCACCATGTTACGCTTCTCTCCCTCTCCCGTCAAGCTCAGATTACTAATTTTTTGCGCATGAACTCATATTTTCTCCCAAAATCTCGCCCGTGTTTCCTGTTTCATACGTGCATTTCATGCTTTGAATTAGGGAGCTGCACGTATCTCTATTTCAGCAAAGTGTTACGTTTATAATGTCTGGTACATAGAGGATTACAAAAATTTATAACTTCGCATAATATACGTAATGCAAAATATAATAGGTAAAAACGAAGAGTGAAAATGGAGATAGAACTTGTCCAAGAACGGTATGTATGGTAGAATACAAGGCGTACACGAAAGAGAAACGAGTAATGAGCATGGTAAGCACAGAGCATCTGTACAAAGAATTTGGGCGAATCATGGCAGTGAAGGATGTGAGCTTTGATGTGGAACTCAGCGAAATTGTTGGATTTCTCGGACCGAATGGTGCGGGCAAGACAACAACGATGAAGATGCTCACGGGATATTTGCCTCCGACTGCGGGCACAGCGAGGATAGCGGGACACGATATTATCGACGAGCCGCTTGAAGCTCGACGGCACATGGGCTATATGCCGGAGAACGTCCCCCTCTACGATGACATGCGCGTGTACGAGTATCTGTACTACCGGGCAAAGGTAAAGGGATTATCCGGAAAATCTGTGCGTCAGCAGGTGGGTTATGTAATGGATCGCTGTGGCTTGGACAGCAAGAGAAAGAGCATGATACACACCCTATCGAAGGGCTATCGTCAACGCGTCGGATTAGCGGATGCCCTGCTTGGCGAGCCGGAGTTACTCATACTGGACGAACCGACCAATGGATTGGATCCGAACCAGATACGCCAGATACGCGAACTAATACGCTCTTTAGCGGAAGAACATACGGTCATCCTTTCCACCCACATATTAAGCGAGGTGGAAATGATCTGCAACAAAGTGATAATCATTGATAACGGAGAGATAAAAGCCGCAGATACCCCGATCAATTTGACCAGCGGATTGAGGGCAGCTGGCCGGGTTTCGCTGGAATATAAGGGCGAGTTGGAGGGAGTGATGCGAGATCTTTCTGCCATCCCATCCGTCAAAAAAATCATCTTCGAAGGCACCCTGCCCGGCGGTTGGCAACGCTTAGTGGTGCGGGCAGAACCAGGTACTGATACTCGGGAAAAGGCAGCCGCCGTTGTCCGCCGTTACGATTATCCCTTGCGTCACGTATACCGTCACATACCGAGTCTGGAGGATGTATTTGTGGAGATGACGCGCCATGATTAACCCCCCTGCCCCAGTCAGTGCTTGTAAAGAAGGAGGAACAAATTATATGAGCAAACCGGAAGAGACAAAGAACCCACCCTTGCTGCGACGCAGAAGCTGGTTTTATACGCTCAAAACACTCTATTTTCGTGAACTGAGAGGATATTTTGCTACCCCTTTCGGCTGGGTCATCATGGCGTGTACCATGGCGTTGCTCGGTTTTTGCCTGCAAGCCGTACTCCAGGTGATGTCAAAAGCTACGGGTGAAGGTGTCATGTATTACATGCTCAATAATATTAACTTCTGGTTCTTTTTCATTTTTCTCTTTCCGCTCATCACGATGCGAAGCTTTGCGGAGGAAGAACGCCAAGGTACGTTGGAAGGACTGTTGACTGCACCGGTGACTACCACCCAGATCATCCTAGGCAAGTACATGGCGGCCTATACGTTCTATCTGGTATTATGGGCACCGCTGCTGCTCTACCCGTGGATGAGCCAGCTAGCCAACGTTTACACTGAGTGTCGCTATGACATCAAGGCAGAGGGAGAAATCACATACCTGCTGGCAGATTGGTTGGGGCCCTACGCGATCCTCTCGCTCTGCGGTTTGTTCTTCATCGCGGTGGGGTTGCTATGCTCTGCTATGACGCGCAGTCAGATTATTGCCGGCATCCTCTGCACAAGCTTCATGATATCTTACTACTTTTTAGGACGCGTCACAGAGTTGTGGGGAGAATTTCCGGCAGCTCCTATCTTCCACTATATGTCTTGCACCGAGCACGTCAGTTCATTTTCGCGTGGACTTTTGGATACTCGACCGCTTGTGTTGTACCTGAGCATGGCGGTTTTGACGCTGGCGTGCGTTAAGCGTGTGGTGGATTACCGACGCTGGACCCGCTGACCTCCCCTGCCCCTTTTAAGTCTTGACCATGAGCCATCATCAAACAACGCAAATCAATCCGAAGGCACGGCGTCCAAAAGGTACGCCTCTGGCTTGGTTGAATCTGGTACTGCTTCTGATTATCGTGCTGGCGTGCAATTATATCTCTTGTCATGAATATGGACGCAAGGATTTGACAGAGGAGGAACGTTACACCGTTTCCGAACGTACTGTGAATGTGCTCAAAAGTGCGCGCATTCGCAATCGGGAAACCCCTATCCGCATTATTTTCGCCTTCAAAAAATCCACCCCGAACTACGCGCGCATGTACAGCCTTTTGGAGGAATACGTGCGTCACGGCGGTGGTAAAATTGAACTGGAGTGCTTTGACCCCATCCGTCAGCCTAATCGCGCCCGGGAGATCTCCCAAATTTACGGCGTGGATTTCAAGCAGGATCTCTGCGTAGTAGATGCCCGTAAGGATCCCTCTATTTCTATCAAAACCTTTGAGGAAGAAAAGGGTGACCGCAAGCACGTACGCATCCGTCCCGGTACCTCCTTCGTGAAGTATGAAACATTGCCGGATGAGAGTCGTCGTGCCGTGGCACTGATGATGGATGAAGTCGTCTGTTCTGCCATCACAGAAGCTGTGGAGGGTGACATGCGCCACATGTACGTGGTGGAGGGTAAGGGAGGAGTCTCCCGAGATGATCAGAGTCTGTTGGAGAACATCGGACGCATCGTATCCTCGCTTAACATTCAGCTTTCTTGGGTCAATTTGGATGGTCTGGACTCCTTGCCGGAAAATGCAGAGGGGCTCATCGTTGTATCTCCCCAGGTGGACTTCACAGACAACGAGTTGAGAGTGATTCGCGAGTTTTGGGAGAGAGAGCGTGGGCGCCGTTGCATTTTTGTTGCCTTGGATCCGAGCAACACTCGCTTGCCTCGACTCTACCGGTTTCTACGCGAGCAAGGTATCCGTCCAAACTCTGACCGCGTACTGTTGCGTGATCGCAAACGCGCGTACTACGATATTTCCGCTGTTTTCCCCAAGGGACTAGATTGCACCAAAAAATTCTGGAACAGTACCACCCACGTGGAGGGGCAGTCGATGTCTTTCACTTTGGAGCATGGAGATGAAAACGAGGCAAGCCTGCGCAAACTATCCACGTATCCGGTACTCATGAGTACACATGACTACTACGGGGAGACCAGCTTGAAGCTTGAACCTCGGTTTGACCCGCGGGAAGACAAGCCGGGGCCGCTTTGCTTGGGCGCCGCCACCACCAAGGGCAGCCTGCGCGCGGCGAACGATATGAGCACCTTACTCGTTCTGGGCAATGTGGACATGCTTCTGCGGAGTAACGCTCGCACCGAGCAGCAGGATTATCTGCACACCTTGTGGGCGTGGATGAGCAATCGCCCGGAATACGGGGGCAAAAGCGCCAACCAGGATCTCACCATGAAGATCGACTTGAACCGCCATTCCCGCAGCGCGCTAGAATACCTGACACTGCTGGTCATGCCTCTGCTGGCGCTTCTCATCGCACTGATGATATGGCAGACACGTCGTCATTGATTCCTCATCTCATGAGAAAAGTCCTGCCCACAACCATGCTGTTGATCCTCGCTTTGCTGAGCGTCGGCGCAGCAGTCATGTTGTTTGTGGATGGGAGCTTGGCTCGCCTCACCGGGTGGTACCACTTCCGCCCCGGCATGTCGCTCTTTCCTCCGGAAAATGTGGATCGCCTCGGCGATGTGAGTTGGATGCGCATCAGCGATCTACATGATACCATTGAATGTGAGCGGGAAGCTGATGGCACATGGTGGATTGTAGCACCATTCCGCGACCGCATGGCCCCCGAAGCCGTAGAGGCTATTTTGTCCTTCACGATGCAGGCCCGGTTGGTGGATACTCTGCCCCTCAATCGCACCACGCGCGCGAGCATGCGCGAGTTCGGCGTAGAAACTTCTCCGCACACCATTACATTGAAAAAAAATGTTGGTAGTGAGGATAGAACCACTCTGGCGCGCTACACCCTGGGCAGCGCTTCGCCGTGGCTTGCAGATGCAGGAGATGGCGAGCACCTGCTACCAACTACTTACCTGCGTACCGATTTCTATGGACGTGACAAACGCATCCACGTCGTTAGCGGTAATATCCTTTCGATCTTTAAGAATGGGCTGCAGGGAGTGCGCGATGCCCACCCCCTACACATCGATCCGGATAGCGTACTTGGCATTGAAATAGTACGCCACGATGAGCCCGAGAGGGAGGCAGAGACGCTGAAGATGACGCGAGCAAGTGCGCAGAGTCGCTGGGCTATAATCTCCCCCACACTCACAGAAGCAGACGATGAAAAGCCTGAGATACTGCTTGCGGCGCTTTCACGGATGCGCGCGATGCGGATAGAAAACACAGGCAACGTTCAACTGCCTGCTCAACCCATGCTCACACTGACGCTTACTCTGGAGAGTGGCGAGAAGAGAGATTTGCAGGTGTATAAACCGTTTACTTCATCATCGGATGGGCAGCTGCTTTGCTATGCCACTACGGCGGATCGCCCAGTGGTATTTACCTTGCCAGTAGAGCCGCGAATGCGCCGCAGGGGAGGCTATTCGAGGCTTGTGAACGAAATTCTCTCGCTGCCCGTGCTGCCTGGAAATGTGCAAGCGCAGATACAGAACTCCATCAACTGGGTGTACTGGGCAGATTTACCATTTTCACTCAATGAGTTGCGCTCCAAGCATTTTTCTCACTTGGGACTGAAAGACATCGATAAAGTCCTCGTGCGGTCGGCTTTTTCTCCCTATCCGCTCATTTTGCGACTCATCCCAGGAGACACAGAAGGGCAAGTCAAGGACGTTTGGATGTTTTCGACAGAGGGACGTCCTTTTGAGGAGGCTGACGAAGAAGTTGTAACATCCTTTCTTAATGGGCTGAGTAGCATCCCCGTGGTGGGTTTCTTGCGTGACCTGAAACCTGGCGAAAATTCCTTGAAAGTGGAGCGCCAATTCGGACTTATTCAGCCGGATTATCTGATGCTCATCCAACCGCGAGAATGTGCCGTCCGTGCCGTCTTGTTCGGAGAGGATCTGCCTCTGGTGAGGGATCGTGCGCCACGGGTGTTTCGTATGAAACGCCAACGGGAGGGAGAGAAGGTCTTCTGGGCGGGTATGGAGCAAAATACACACAGTGTTTGCCGTTTGAGTCCCAAGCTCATGAAACTCTTTTCCCTCGCACCAGAGAGCTGGAGGAAGCGCAATCTCACCCAGTTTCCGATTTCGGCCCTGCGTACCCTCACGCTTCATTACATGAAATGTCCCTTGGTGCTGCACTATGATTACATCGGTGAAGAGTGGACAGGAACTCTGGGCGATGAAGACGTTACCCCTCGCATCAATCCCCATCGCACTAATTATTATGTGCATCATCTGCAGCAGATTCGTGTAAAACAGTGGCTTCCCAAGGACGATGAGGACGCACTTGCAGCACTGGAGCACGCAGTTTTCAGCGTAAAATTAGATCTGGAACTCACTGATTACTCCGACTTAGAAAGCATTGTCATGGATGCCTCGCAACAGGATAACGTAACAGATCGCACTACCCCACCCAGCTTGGACGAAGTACGCAATATGCTCACAGAGAAGACAGAAACTGATGAGCAATTCCGAAAAATCGCAACGGGTGAGCGTAGAGTGGAAAGGCGCAGCATTACCATCGAAATTGCTCCATTGGATCCCACAGACGATAAGTCATTCTTCTACGGTCGAATCCGAGAGGATGGCAGGATCTTTATTCTCAGCTTTGAGGATGCACAGGGCTTGGATGGACAACTTTTAGATTAAAGAAATGATAAAAGGTTGGTTATATATTACTTCCGTTGCAATCAACACCGTTGCGTGTGCTTTAATTGCATGGGGAAACTCGATTCCGTCGGCCCCTGCCCCCTGCGGAGCCGTACCCACGGACCAACAAGTAAATTGGTTGCGTATGGAGTGGTATGCATTTGTGCACTTCGGCATCAACACCTATACCGGCAAAGAATGGGGGTACGGTGATGAAGCGCCAAGTCTATTTGCTCCTTCCGATTTTAATGCGGAAATCGCTGTAAAAGCATTTAAACAAGCCAGCATGGCCGGCATGATCTACACGGCAAAGCACCACGATGGTTTTTGTCTCTGGCCGACCAAGTCCACAAAGCACAATATCACCAAGTCTCCATGGCGCCATGGCAAGGGGGATGTCGTGGCTGAATTTTCAAAAGTTTGCAAAAAATATGGCCTCAAATTTGGCACCTATCTTTCGCCATGGGATCGCAACAACGCCGAATATGGTAGGCCCGGCTACCTGAAAGTGTATGAGAGGCAAATACGCGAACTTCTCACCAACTACGGACCCATCTTCGAAATCTGGTTCGACGGAGCCAACGGAGGAGATGGTTACTATGGCGGAGCTAAGGAAGTTCGTAAAATCAGTGGGGAAAGCTATTATAACTTCCCCCGCATTGTCAAGCTTATCCGCTCCCTGCAACCGGATTGCATTATTTGGGGAGCCAATAAAAATGGGGATGTGCAGTGGGGAGGGTCAGAGCGAGGTTTTGTCAAATACCCCTGCTGGAATCTCATCAACATGGATACCCCGCTTGAAAAATGGATATCTCTGGAGGCTGACACGACTATCAACCATGCGGGATGGTTTTGGCATGAAGGTCAGGACAGCAAGGTTAAGTCTCCAGGGCAACTCATGAAAGTGTACATGGAAAGTGTGGGACGAGGCGCTAATCTTATCCTCAATGTAGCTCTGGATCGCAGGGGACAGCCGGATGCTGCGGATTTGGCTTCTCTTCAAGCCTTTGGAGAAATGCGACGCCGACTTTTGGCAAAAGATTATGCACTTGGGGCAAGTGCGACAGCTAGTGAAGTGCGTGGGGATGTTGAGCAATTCTCCGCAAAAAAAGTGACAGATGGAAACATTGAGACGTACTGGTGTCCAGAGGATAATACAACTAAAAACTGTTGGGTAGAAATCAAACTGAATAAACCTGCTACATTTGATGTGGTACGTCTGCGCGAGCAGATACGCCTCGGACAGCGGGTCAAGAAGTTTCGCATCGAAGCCTTCGTCAATGGCGCTTGGCAGAGCATAGATGATTCGGGAGAAACCATTGGCAACCAAGTGCTGCGACATCTCAGTCAACCGGTAACAACCGATTGTATCCGACTTACCATTGTGGATGCCCGAGCCTGTCCTTGTATTAGCGAGTTTTCCCTGCTCCGTTACCCGGATGAAATCTCCCCGAATGATGCGCCTGCCTCATCAGTAGGAGAAATGAGCTACCTGCCAACGGAAAAATGGACAAGCAACATGAAAGAAGCCAAAAAGGCATGGGATGGAGATGACTCCACGTATTGGCAGAGCGAAAAAGACAGGCTCGTGATTGATTTGGGGGAAGAGTGTCAATTTTCCGGTTTTTGCTACCTGCCCAAGCAAAACAATGATCATCAATCCATGACGGATCGTTATAGATTTGAAATCAGCATAGATGGTAAAAAGTGGAAAGAGGTCGCTACCGGAGAGTTCCCGAATATTCGCGCCAACCCCATCCGGCAAAACGTTACTTTTCCACAGTCCGTGCGGGCTCGCTTCGTACGTTTTATTGGCACATCCTCCTTGGAAGGTAGCGGGATATCTGCAGCCGAGTTGAATTTAATCAAATAATCTTGTCGTGTGGATTTGGGAAAAAAAGATAGCGCAGAAGGATGAAGCATGGTGGGTACAGCAGCTCACCGGAGTGAGTAATGTTGTGTATACGGCCATGCCCGGATCGAGCTGTTTGCAAGTGCAATGCTACTGTCAGAACGCAGTGGAAGCGGCAGCTCTTCTCTCAGCCTTTGGCGGGAGAATGAGTGAGCTTGAAGATCGGGACTGGGTGGCGGCCACAGCTCCGGAGAACACCCTGCCGCTGATGATCCGAAACCGCTTGGTCGTAGTGTCCTCCCCCGCGCAAGTGCAACCCATGCAGCAGCGTTACCCCGGACGGCACGTGCTCTGCTTCCCGGCAGAAAGGGCTTTCGGCACCGGGAATCATGGAACAACGGCTACCTGCCTGCGCATGTTGTGCGATGAAGCCCGTGCGCGGCGAGGACAAAGCTGGCGGGTGATTGATGTGGGCTGCGGCACGGGAATACTGGGACTAGCTGCTCTACGACTTGGTGCGCAGAATGCGCTCAGCTTCGATTTCGATGCTTCTGCTGTGGAGGTGGCGCAGCGCAATCTGCGGCGAAACGGCGAACTCCCCGGCATGCGAGTATTTCAGGCAGACGTCTTTGAATGGGCACCAAGCGAATCTGAACGCGCCGAAGTAGTGGTGGCCAATCTCTTCTCCGGTCTCCTGCAGAAAGTCTTTCCGCGTCTGCATTCTTACCTCTCATGCGCACCCGGCGGCGTACTCATCGTATCGGGCATTCTGCGAGAGCAGGCGCATGACACCCTCTCCGCTGCTCGACATGCCGGATTTTCCTTGCTTCGGCAGGCTGTATGTGGTAAGTGGGTGTCTATGAAATTAACGCAGGAGACATGAGTATTCTCTCACTCGAGTGTTCCGTGGCGCATGCCTCGTTGGCGCTTCATGGTCCTGCTTCCATGCAGCGCAGCTGGGTTGCCGCGCGCAATCACGATGCTTTTCTTTTCCCCGCCCTGCAGGAGGCACTGAATGCTCTCGATGGGCAACCATTGGAACTCATCCTCGTGGGCGCCGGTCCCGGCAGCTACGGAGGCGTACGTGTAGCGCTCGCGGCAGCAGAAGGCCTTGCTCTTGTGTGCGGGGCGCGCGTGGTAGCGCTTTGCTCGTGGGAACCCATCTCGGCGGTGAGTGGCTGTAGCGTGCTGTCGGATGCGAAGCGTGGCGGTTGGGCGTTGCGCGCGCCCGGCGGCGAGCCGCAAGTAATCAGCACGCAAGAGGTACTTGACCGCATAAAAGAAGGAGAGGATATTCGGAGTGTCGAATCGGCCGAAACATTAGCAAAGGCCGGAATTCACCTGCAACATGCCGGGCTTGTTCCGACCGCCCAAGCTCTTATCGACTATTGGCTTGGACTCCCTGCCTCTGTGCAGCATGAGCTTGCGGCCCTCCCGGCAAAGCCCATCTACGTGCGCCCCCCGCATATCACTACCCCAAACCATCATCCGTGGGAGATTAAAAAATGAGTATTCCCGCCTCCCCAATCGCCGAACATGTTTGCCGTCGCTGCGGGGCTTGTTGCCGGTGGGAAGGCGATGTGTGCCTCACACCGTCTGATGTGCAAGCTATTAGCGCATATCTGCACATGACGGAGGAACAATTTATTAACATCCATTGCCGTCTGCAGCGCAACAGGCAGGGGCTCTCTCTCATGGACGCCGAAGATGGCGCTTGCTGCATGCTGAGGGAGGACAACACCTGCGCCATTCAGCCCGTCAAACCACAGCAGTGTCGGGATTTCCCACTGCGATGGAATTTTCCCGGTTGGGAGCAGCGTTGTCCCGATGCTCGGGAAGGAGGTACGACATGTTGAAGAGAGCGCGTCGGAAATTAGCGGCGTGGGCGCCCACTGTCAAACGCTCATTACTCCAGCTGCGCAGCTACCTGGTTTCGCTTTACAACCGTTCGCCGCACCGCTTTGGACCCAAGAGCGAAACCCGCCGAGCCCACGCCGGCATCATTGCCGACCTCTTTGCCTCCATCATGTGCCGCGTAGATGGTCTCGCGCTGGAGGATATGGATACCACCATGGATATCCTGCGTTACGATTTTCCCAATGTAGAGCACAGTTGGATCGCCGGTAGATTCCAGACCGCCTACCGCGCCGCATATCCGTTGGAGCATACACTGCGCTTGGCGGCAGCCAACCGCACCGAAGCTGAGCGTTATTCTCTGGCATTGGAAATTCTGACAATGCTGCATCGGGTAGGAGGAGACCTTACCAATCCTACCCTCTTTGCCCGAGTCACGGAGGGACTGCACCTTCCCAACGCCGCCGTTACGCTGGAGGCGCTGTTTCATGATCCGGATGCGGCACCACCGCCCCTCATTGAGTGTATTCGATTTTCAGAGAATGTGGGGCGTGGAGTTGTCACGCTTTCGCCGGCGGATGTAGGGGTTCGTTTTCGCGCAATACGCTGCGTGAACTTGCTCATCATCATCAATGATTCCCGTGTGCCTCTTTCTGTGCGTGGCCATATTCTGCATCTCGGGGATGTCATTCCCATCTCCGCCGGGCAATCCGTAACGCTTGCAGAGAGCAGTCTCACCTATTCCGCTATTCGGGAGCTGATGCTTGCCTACTATGCGGGCGTGCGCTATGTGTGCTACATTGGGATGGAGGATGACTCCATTTCCATCTCCCGTCAGCGCCCGCTTAACGCTGTGGCACGCGTCATTTTCAGTATGCATGTGGAGGTGGAAGTGCTGCGGAAAGATGCCGATTTTGTGCTGGATGGTGTACCCATGCAACAGGGAGATATGGTGTGCACCACTTACTTTACCCCATTTCATGTACGTGGAACAGGGCCTTACACGTTCACTGACCTGCACGATTCCGGGGATTCCGGACACAGTTTCCAGCTGGATCCACGTACGCGCAAAGTGGTGGTTACTAACCTGCCCTACACCAACAAGCCTGGCGCACTTATGCTGACTCCCGGGTTAGCACCGGGCATGGTATTTGAGGTGAGCTACTCGCGCGCCACCAACTTGGGCAAATTGCGTGTGCTGGAGGGCGATGTCCATACCCTTACCGTACAGGGATCTCTTGTGCGCGGCGAGATGGAACTGCGGGATGGCGATCTTATTGAGCTGAGCCCGGTCCAGTTCTTGCGCTGCCGTTTCAGCGCCGGTGTGCTGGATGAAGAATCAAGCCTGATCAACATGGTAGAAACACAGGGCCTCACCCGAGACTTTGTGCGCTCCGGTCGTGTGGTGGATAACATAGATTTCTCCCTACAGCGCGGAGAGATGGCCTGCATCCTCGGCCCCAGCGGCTCGGGTAAATCCACATTGCTCGCCTTGCTTGCCGGACACCTCTCCCCTTCCATGGGCTCTGTATGTTACAACGGCGTACCTCTCACTCCGGATAATATTTCACTGCGCCAGCATATTGCCTTTATCCCGCATGAGGATATTTTGGATGAGGCTCTGACCGTGGGCGAGCATGTGTACCAAGCCTCTGTGGCGCGACGTCCGAGGCTCAACCGTGCGGACCGCATGCGTCGGGTACTCGCTGTGCTCAACTTCGTGGGGCTCGGTTCACTTGCCAAGCGCCATGTAGGACGCGCCGGCGAGCGTACCATATCAGATGGCGAGCGTTCCCGCCTCAATCTCGGGCTGGATCTTACTGGGACGGCAGAGGTCTTCCTCATTGATGAAC
Organism: uncultured Akkermansia sp.; assembly: GCA_947626545.1. Lineage (GTDB taxonomy): Bacteria > Verrucomicrobiota > Verrucomicrobiia > Verrucomicrobiales > Akkermansiaceae > Akkermansia. The sequence continues at coordinate 18,668 of CANQSS010000036.1, forward strand.
CTATCAGTGGTCTCTCCTCCGGCGATGCTGAACGTGTAATTGAAACCTTGGAGGGCATGTCAGCCGGGCGTATTCTGCTTTGCACCCTGCACCGCCCAGCGCAGAGTATCCTCAACCGCTTTCATAAGGTTATGGTGCTCAATGCCGGCGGGCAGATGGCGTTTTGGGGAACTCCTGCAGAGATGGTGCAGTATTTCCAAGAAGCCGCGCTCGAAATGGGTTTGCATGTTAGCCGTGAATCAGTGGCGGCAGGTGGGGCGGATTATGTGTTTGAAGTGTTGGAGGCGCCCTACGCACGCTTGGGAGATCGTCCTAATCCCAGCCCGGGAATGTGGCAAGAACGCTTCGAGAGTTACACCTACCGTAAGACACGTGAACCCCGTAGTGAACAAGCACACAAAGTGGAAGCATCACAGGATTCCGAGGAGGATACGGTACGTCCCAGTGTGCAGAAGATCCAGCGGCGCACATTCCCTGAGCTGCTGCGCCTTTCCAACCTATGGATTTTACGAACGCTTTTGGGGCGAGTCCGCAGTCGTATGGGACTGTATGCCCTGTTGCTGGAGGGGCCCCTTCTCGCCCTGCTGATAGCGGGCACTCTGCGAGCAGCCAGCGATACGCCCTATACTTTCTACAAGGCGCTTCATATCAATGAATACCTCTTCCTCTCACTAGTGTTGGCCATGTTCTTTGGCCTCACCGATGCATCCTGTGAAATCCTGAGAGATCGCCTTCTACTGCGGCGCGAAAGCAACTACCGTCCCTTCATCACCGGGTATTTGGCGGCCAAGTGCATGGTCATCACGGGCATTGCTGCCGTGCAGTGCGCTCTTTACTTGCTGGTGGGGAATGCCATCTTAAGCATTCATGAGATGTTCTGGCCGCATCTGGGCATTATGGTGCTCACCGCCTTCGTGGGCATAGCTCTTTCGCTGATGGTATCGGCCTTTGTCCGCTCAGAGCGCACGGCGCTTAATATGGTGCCGCTTCTTTTGGTGCCGCAGATTCTGCTGGCGGGGGCGCTGGTTCGCTTTGAGGAGATGAACGAATTTGCGCCCAATGTCCCCAATTTTATGCCCGAGAAGGTGCTCCAGGTTCTCTCAAATCTTCGTCACCGCGTAGCATACCAAGACGAAACAACGCACGACATTCTGACTCGCCCCGTGCCGCTCATCGCCGAATTCTGTCCGCTGCGCTACGCCTTCGAGATGATGTTTGTAACCCAAAGCACAGATAATCTCTGGGAAATTGAAAACCGTCGCATTGATCGCGTGCGCGACGATCTCAAAGAACATGGCAGTGATGATGACGTGCGTTTTATTCAGCGAGCGGCGCTTCTGCTCAACACGACCGCACGCGATGCTCGTGAAGCAAAAAACATCCTGCGCAGGACGCGCAAGGTTGCCCTCAGCGGCGACGAACAGCGTCTTAGCAACCTGACGAAAAGTCTCGAATCTCGCAGTACAACGCCTCAAAATCTACCGTTGGAGTTCTTCTTCTCAAACCGACGTCTTGTCGCCATTAGTGAAGGCGTAAAAACTGCCCGCAAGGACTCCCGTCTGAAAGAACATCGTGGCTTCTTTCTCTCTCCTCGCCAGGCTCCTCCCCTCGGTTGGATCGACCAGGAAACCGACGCCGGCTCCGTGTCCACCATCTGGCGCAATGGCTCCTACCTCTTCCTCATGGGGTTAATACCGATTCTCATCGCCGGTCAGCGCTTACGTCGCATCTGCCGCGGCAAACGCTGACATGAAAAGCAGATAGAATTTCCAAAATACACTTGACAAATTATGCCAAACGGGTATATATATGCCGCCGTCATGCGGGGGCACGCTCTGCCGCTGCAAACGAACTTCATCAACCATTAATTACATACTATGGGATCCCTCAAAAAAAGGCGAAAAGCGAAGATCAACAAGCACAAGCGCAGCAAACGCATGCGTCAGAATCGGCACAAGAAGCGTTTGCGTTACAAGTCCTGATTCCTGCCCTGTGCGCAGATCGGGACTGTGGCAGAGCAGCAAGTCCCATTTTCCACGGCACTTTCGTCTTTGCGGTTGTGCCGTTTTTTATACCTTGATGAAAAGTCGTTTTCGCCAGAGGAAATAGCAAATGAGCCAAGATCCTCCCAATTGGGTCATAGAGACGAGAAAGAGGTTGGCAGAGGAGGTGGATAGGGCATCTAATAGGGGAGATAGCGCCCTGATGCACAGCTGAGGGTAACCCGGCAAGTGATTGATGAGGTAGATGAAGAGAGCATTCATGCCCACAATTCGCAGCGGCAGGCTCAGCTTTTCGCCCCTGCCCCACCCGTCGCACAGAGGTCGGAAGAGTGCCAGGAGCAGGTACCCTACACCACCTGTTACCAGCACAAAAGACGGCGTCCATATTCCCTTGATGACGACGCCGCACTGTAATCCGGTCGCGATGCAAAATACGCCCAGCAAGATGAGCGCTGCCACTTGGCGTCCCATGGGAAGAGTGCGACTGCTCAGCCACCCGGCGCAGTAACCCAGCAGGGCCAACGCGGCCGCCGAAACGATGCAGAGCGGTCCCTCCGGGTCGTAGCTGCCGCTATGCAACACCCCCGGACAGAGCACGGCATCCACCTTAGCATTGAAACATCCATCGGGAGTCATATCGCCGCCGAATGCCTGTAAGCACCACACAACCACGAGAATTGCCATAGCCAGTACCGGAGCTGTCCATTTTCTGCGCAGCCAAATGAGAACGCTGCCGGCCAATGCACAACTGACACCAATTAATCCTAGCACCGATGCGTAGCGCAATTCCCCAAGCCGGATCGGCCACGAAAGAGAATCCCTCATCCCCCACGCATTCACCATGCAGCCAAATGCAGCCAGAATCAAGGCACGTTTCCACAACTTACCCGTGAGGCCGAGTCGCTTCGTTCCTTTCTCAGCAGCTCGCGTGAGCGAATAGTACATGGATGCCCCGCTGATGAACACAAATATCGGGAAGATGAGGTCGTAAAACGCCAATCCATCCCACGGACAGTGTCCCAACTGCCGCCCTACTTCTTCACAAATCTTTTCCGGCAGAAGAAACGCTGACACGGAGCGAATTACGGAGTCAAGCCCTATGATAAAAAGCATGTCCAGCCCCCGCAGGGCATCTAGAGAGTGTAAACGGTGGAATTTACCGAGCGATACCGACTCCTTCATGATTCATCCAATATTACCCATTTCTCCTCACAGCAGCGTCCCTCTCAAGCGTGTGATTTCCGAGGCCTCGGCAGAGTTCCCGCACGTGGCAGAGTCGGTCTCACGGGATCCAGCAGCGCGCTCCTTGTGCTGAAGTTGGGCCGCATCTCCCGCACTCCACTCGGGGAAAAAAGTGATGGCTGGGCCAGAGGATCCTTTATACCATCTCCTCCCCCTCCGCTACATGAATTCAACGGCACGAGTGCGGCCGCCATGATTGCACGAATGAGCCATTGCATGGTCTCCTTCTATCAGGTTACCCCCGCATGTGTCAAGCAGAATGCAAAAATTTGCAAGAAGATGAACATCCGTCCCAAGAAAGAAGCGATTCAAATACGCAATTCATTTACGATTTACGATTTGAGAAGTTCGCACGCTTGCGGCGTGAGAATTATGCAAATTGACTCACTGGCACCACACTGCCAGTTCGCCCCCGCGGGGCAGCGTATTCGAGCTGTTTACTCGCCACCCGCAGCTCTGCTGTGCATTATTTGCAAATCGTACATCGTACGTCGTACATCGTACATAGGCAGCAGCCTACGGTTGCTGCATTACCTATTTGGGGTGCTTTTCTTGGGACGGATGTGACTTCCATGTCATTTTACTTGAAAAGTCTTGATTCTCGCGCTTGAACAACGTAGAATCCCGCGCATGACAACTGAGGATAAACGAGACTTTATACGCGATTGGATCGCTGAGGATTTGGCAACGGGGCATTGCAAGGCGCCGATCACGCGGTTCCCGCCGGAACCGAACGGCTACTTGCACATCGGGCATGCCAAAGCAATTTGCCTCGATTTCGGCGT
>CANQSS010000037.1 GCA_947626545.1 uncultured Akkermansia sp.
CGGCGATCACGTCCCATCTTGGCCGAGCCACCTGCAGAGTCACCCTCCACAATGAACAGCTCGCATTGTTCCGGGTCTCGGTTGGAGCAATCGGCCAGTTTACCAGGCAGTCCTCCGCCCACGCTCATGGAGCTTTTGCGCACAGCCTCGCGAGCCTTGCGCGCCGCCTCGCGAGCGCGGGAAGCAATGAGGCATTTCTCGATGATCACTCTGGCCTCTGCCGGATGCTCCTCAAAGTATTCCTTCAGCTCTTCGTACACCACGCCGCTCACCACTCCCTCGATTTCAGTATTCACTAGCTTGTCCTTGGTCTGACTGGAGAAACGGGGATTGGGCATCTTCACTGAGATCACTGCCACCAAGCCCTCGCGCACATCGTCGCCGGTGAGACTGGGATCCTTATCCTTGAGCATGTTGTTGCTCTTGGCGTACTGGTTGATGGCGCGAGTGAGCGCGCTGCGGAAGCCGGAGAGGTGCGTGCCGCCGTCGCCGTTGAAGATGCTGTTGGCGAAGCAGAGCACCTGGTAGCGGTCGCTGTCGTTGTACTGCATCACCACGTCCACAATGACGTCGTCTTCCATGGTCCTGCCGTCGTACTCCACCTCAATGTGGCGCACACCGGACACAGCGATCGGATCCGGGGTGATCAGCGTCTTGTTCTCGCCGAGCTGACGGACAAATTCGCGGATGCCGTCCTTGTACAGGAATGTTTCCCTCCTCTGCTCCGGCTGGGTACGTTCATCCACCAGTTCGATGACAAGTCCGGGGTTCAGGAAGGCCAGTTCACGCAAACGACGCGTCAGGTGGTCAAACTGAAACTCCGTGGTATCGGTGAAGATAGTGGGATCCGGCAGGAAGGTGATGGTGGTGCCAGTCTGTTGCGCGGGACAGGACCCCACCACATGCAGTTTCTCTTTGGTCTTGCCACGCTCAAAGGTGATGACGTGTCTCTTGCCGTCTCGCCGCACTTCAGCCTTGAACCAATCGGACAGTGCATTCACGCACTTGGCGCCCACGCCGTGCAACCCACCGCTGTACTTGTACGCCCCCTGCCCAAACTTACCTCCGGCATGCAAATTCGTGAGCACCAACTCCACCGCGGGTATGCCGAACTTCGGATGGATGTCCACCGGAATGCCACGGCCGTTGTCGATTACGGAAATTGACCCGTCCACGTGAATCACAATCTCTATGTGCGTGCAATATCCCGCTAAATGTTCGTCAATCGAGTTGTCCAGCACCTCAAACACGCAGTGGTGCAAGCCTCTCTCATCCGGGTCTCCTATATACATGCCTGGCCGCTTTCTCACGGCCTCCAAGCCCTCCAGCTTGTCAATCTGTGCTGCGCTGTATTCCTTCTGTGCTCCCGTGTTCACCTGCTGCGCAGGCTCTTCGGTCGTTGGTTTTTCACTCATACGTGGCTCATTTTACGCGCGTACGCGCGCGCGCTCAATAAAGAATTTTGTCATTTTTTCTTTTATTTTTTTTTGCCTTCCCCCGCATTTTCCCCTTGACGCACGACGAATTGAGGCGTAATTTATGTGAAATGATTGCTTATTCGTGCAATTATTATCCAACAAGAAAATTCGACAATGAAAAAGAACTATGAAATTGAAGTGGACTGTGCGAACTGCGCGGCAAAAATGGAGCAAGTCACAAAGGAAGTCAGCGGAGTGAAGGAAGCCGTCATCAACTTTATCCTGCAGCGACTGACTGTGGAATTTGAGGAAGGAGTGGATACCCAAGTCGTCATGACGGCCGTGGTGAAAGCTTGTAAAAAGGTGGAACCCGATTGTGAGATTGTATGTTGAAAAGGGGAAGGAGAAAGGCATGACGAAGAAGCAAAAGAAAATGATGGGACGCATCGCGGCGGCGGGCGTGCTATTCGTCGCACTGCAATTTGCGCCACTTGAGGGAGTGTGGAAACTGGGCGCAAGCTTGGGAATCTACCTGATCGTGGCGTACGACATCTTGATCAAATCAGCAAAGGGAATACTGGCGGGGCAACTGCTGGATGAGAACTTTCTGATGGCAGTGGCAAGCCTCGGCGCCTTTGCACTGGGCGTGTGCGATGGCAGCGGCGACTTCAACGAAGCCATTGCTGTCATCCTTTTTTACCAAACGGGGGAACTTTTTCAGAGCTGTGCGGTTTCCAAAAGCCGACGCAGTATCACCGCGCTCATGGATATCCGACCGGATTACGCGCACGCGGAGCGAGACGGGCAGCTGGACACCGTCTCCCCGGATGAGGTACCCATCGGCAGCATCATTGTGGTGCAACCCGGCGAGAAGGTGCCTCTAGACGGCATTGTCGAGCAAAGCGACAGTACACTGGATACATCCGCACTTACCGGCGAAAGCGTACCGCGTGCGGTTCACCCGGGAGGGGAAGTCATGAGCGGCTGTATCAATCTGCGTTCTCCACTGCGTATCCGCACCACACGTGAGTTCGGGGATTCCACCGTCACCAAAATTCTGCAACTCATGCAAGAAGCCACGAGCCGCAAATCCAAATCCGAACAATTTATCACAAAGTTCGCACGGATTTACACCCCCATTGTGTGTGGGGCTGCGCTTCTGCTCGCTCTTCTTCCGCCGGTCGTGTTACTTACCCTGGGGCACCCTGCCGAATGGACGACCTGGCTGTATCGTGCCCTTATTTTCCTGGTCATTAGTTGCCCTTGCGCGCTTGTGCTCAGCATTCCACTCTCTTTCTTCGCCGGCATCGGCGGGGCGGGACGTGCCGGGATCCTCATCAAAGGCTCTCATTTCATGGAAACTCTTGCACGGGCGCAGGTAGCTGTTTTTGACAAGACAGGAACCCTCACACGCGGTGTGTTTGAGGTTGTGGCAGCGCACCACAGCCCGTACTCCCTGCAGGAGCTTCTCCAACTCGCAGCCGCAGCGGAAAGCTCCTCTTCGCACCCCATCAGCGCCAGCTTGCGCCAAGCCTGTACTCACCCTTTGCCCTCCACCGACATTGGTGACATGCAAGAACTCCAGGGACTGGGGGTGATTGCTGGGGTGAAAGGTCTGCGCGTCGCTGTGGGCAATGAAAAACTTATGGTGCAGGAGGGAGCTGAGGCCCTGCCCTGCCACTGCGTGGGCACCATCGTCCACATCGCCATCGACCACCGCTACGCCGGTCACATCCTCATCTCCGACTCGCTCAAGGCAACCTCGGCCCGCGCCTTGGCCGAGCTCAAAGCCATGGGAATCCGTAAGACCGTGATGCTCACCGGAGACAACCAACGCACGGCCGAAGCCGTGGCTCGCGAGTTGGCCCTGGATGAAGTGCATTGTGAGCTGCTTCCCGCCCACAAAGTAGCGGAAGTCGAACAGCTCATGCGCTCCAACGTCGGTCACCTCTTTTTTGTAGGTGATGGGGTGAATGATGCCCCGGTACTTGCCCGCGCCGACGTGGGCATTGCCATGGGAGGTCTCGGCAGCGATGCTGCCATTGAGGCCGCCGACGTGGTCATCATGGATGATGACCCGGCTCGCATACCGCTCGCCATACACATCGCCCGCAAATGCATGCGCATTGTACGTCAAAACATCGTCTTTGCCCTATCTACAAAGTTCTCCTGTCTTGCTCTTGGAGCCCTCGGTCTGGCCAACATGTGGTTCGCCATCTTTGCAGATGTAGGCGTGCTTGTGCTTTGCGTTCTCAACGCTATCCGGGCACTCCGCGTTCCTGCGTCCTGACCGACACTCTCGACACCAATAACTACTCAATACTCGCAATCAATAAATTAAAAATTGTAAACAGGCGACATTTCGCCTCCATCGCCGCTTTGTAACCACGCCCGCGCATGGCTTCATAACATCTTTCTCGATCTTGCCTAGCGTAATTCGCGCGCAAGCGCGGGAATTCTTCAGATCGTAAATCGTACATAGACAAACGCATTTTCTAGTGCGTTTGCCCTGATGAGCAGCCTTGATTATTCGGGGGACGGGTGCTATGATACGGGGGATGAAGACTCTCTACATCTTGGACGGCATGGCTCTGCTCTACCGCGCCTTCTATGCATTGTTCAATGCACCGATACGCACAGCAAGCGGGCTGAACACATCCGCAGTGTTTGGTTTTGCAAACACGTTGCTGGCACTGCTGGACAAGGGGAACCCGAGTCACATCGTGGTGTGTCTGGATCCGAGTGGGCCAACGTTCCGACACGAAAAATATGCGGAATACAAGGCCAACCGGCAGGCGATGCCGCAGGAGTTACGCGACTCCATCCCGCTGTTGCTGGAGTTGTTGGAAGCCATGCGCATTCCTGTGGCACGCGTGGCTGGGTATGAGGCAGATGACCTGATCGGCACGTATACGCGACAGGTAGACGAAATGGACGGGGACATGCAAGCCTTCATGGTATCAGCCGACAAAGACTTGGGGCAGCTTATTTCTGCACACTGCTCCCTGCTCAAACCCGGGAAAAAGGGGAACGATTTTGAGACCCTTGACAGCGCGGCTTTTTGCGAAGCGTGGGGAATTTCCTCCCCCCCGCAAATTATCGACATCTTAGCGCTCATGGGCGATGCTTCCGACAATATCCCGGGCGTCCCCGGTGTGGGAGCTGTGACGGCGCGCAAGCTTGTTGCACAGTTTGGCAGTGTGGAAAACTTGCTTGCTCACACGGCGGAGATCAAGGGCAAGCTACGTGAAAAAATCGAGCAAAATGCTGACTCGGCTCGCTTATCGTACGACTTGGCAACAATACGACGGGATGCCCCCCTACCGCTTACACTTGAGGAGTGCGAAAGGCAGGAGATCAACCGTCCTGCGCTGCGATCTCTTTTCGAGAAACTTGAATTTCGTGGCCTTGCCAAACGCCTCGGTCTCTCTGGCTCGGAAATGCCCACGGCATCGGCTCCAGCGGCTGCAGATGGCGAAGATTTGCTGCAGGGAGACCTCTTCTCCGCACCCCAGCTCAGCGATATCTCGACCACGCCACACAACTACCACACTCTCACCACCGCGCAGGAACGACTTGACCTCGCAAAACAGCTCACCGTTGCGCCACGATGGGCCTTTGACACGGAAACAACCGGGTTGGATCCGCTAAAGGATCGATTAATTGGCATCTCCTTCTGCCTGACACCTCACGAAAGCTACTATGCACCTATCAACACGCCGCAGGATGTGCTGGACTTCGCGCCCGCCTTCGCAAGCGGAGCGCTCAAGATAGGGCTGAATCTCAAATTTGATCTCAGCATGCTCCAGCGCGCCGGCGCGCACGTGGTGGGACCATTTTTCGATGTCATGTTAGCGCACAGTACGCTCCACCCACAGCTGAGGCACAACATGGATGACATGGCTGCCTCACTACTTGCTTACCGCACCATCCGTCTGGAGGACATAGCCGGCGAAGAGTGCGATGCTGCCGCCGCACCTCTTCCAAAACTCGCCGAATATGCAGCGGAAGATGCGGACGTGACCTTGCGTTTAGCAGACATTTTAGCACCCGAACTGGAACGAAACGGTCTCACTCAGCTCATGGAACGCGTGGAATTTCCTCTCGTTCCGGTTTTGGCGGATATCGAGCTGGAGGGCATGCGCATGGAGCCAACCCTGCTGCAACAAAGCGCAGATGAGATGTCTGCCCGCATTAATGACATCTGCCTACGTGTGGATGCCATCGTGGGACACCCCATCAATCTGAACTCTCCCCAGCAAGTAGGTGACCTGCTCTTTAACGACATGAAGCTGCTCGCCAAACCGAAAAAGACGCGTACGGGGCAATATGTGACGGATGAGGAAACGCTGCGTCGGCTGGAACCCCTATCTCCCATCGTAAGCGACATTTTAGAATTCCGCGAACTGTCCAAATTAAAAGGCACCTACATCGACGCCCTGCCGCGCTTCATTTCTCCGGTAGATGGACGCATTCACTCTAACCTGCTGCAAATGGTCACCTCCACGGGCCGTCTCGCGTCGCAGAGTCCTAATCTACAAAACATACCTGTGCGTACCGGAGCAGGTCGATTCATACGCCGCGCCTTTGTAGCACGCGGCGAGGGCTGGAGCATTCTCTCCGCTGACTACTCGCAGGTGGAACTCCGCATCATGGCTGCTCTCTCGGCTGACCCCTCGCTCGTCTCAGCCTTTATTCACGGGCGAGACATTCACGCTGAGACCGCAGCGCGCATCTACGGTGTGCCGCATGAGGAAGTGTCCGCCGAAATGCGCCGCAAAGCCAAAACCGTGAACTTTGGCATCATTTACGGCATCTCCGCCTTTGGTCTCTCTCAGCGCCTCAACTGCTCGCGCAAGGAAGCTGCGGAACTTATTGAAAGCTATTTTTCCCAATTCCCGCGCGTAAAAGACTGCATGGACGAACTCACGGAACAAGCCCGAAAGAACGGCTATGCTGAGACCTTATGTGGACGCCGGCGGTACCTGCCGGATCTTGCCGCAAGCAACTTCAATCTGCGTGCTGCGGCAGAACGCAATGCCATCAACACACCCATTCAGGGTACCGCAGCGGATATGATCAAGTTGGCCATGATTCGCGTGGCAGAGCTGTTACGTTCCTACCGTTCCCGCATGATCATGCAGATACACGACGAACTGCTCTTCGACCTCTGCGATGATGAAGCAGAAAAACTCATCCCTGCCATCATAAATGCCATGCAGACAGCTCTTCCTCTGCCTGGGGGGGTGCCGCTTCTCGTAGAAACAGGTCGTGCCTCTAACTGGCTGGATGCTCACTAAAACCTCATCTATCCTCACACCCATGATACCTCTTGTCGGATTCGGTTACGATATTCACCGCTTCTCCACCGCCCCGCGCCCACTCGTGCTTGGCGGCGTATGTGTTCACGATACCCGCGGACTGGACGGTCACAGTGATGCCGACGTGCTCTGCCATGCTCTGGCCGACGCCATACTCGGCGCCATCGGCGAACCGGACATCGGTCACTGGTTTCCGCCCACCGACCCGGCGTGCGCAGGAATCTGCTCGCTGAGAATCGTGGAGAAAGCGGTGGAGCTGCTGCGTGCAAGGGAAGGAAAAATTGGAAACGCAGACTGCACGCTCATTGCTGAAGCTCCGCGCATCCTGCCCCACGTCCCAGCAATGAGGGACGCTCTTTCACCCGTACTTGGTGTCGTGCCGACGCGCATCGGCATCAAGGCCACAACTAATGAAAAGCTGGGAAGTATCGGACGAGGTGAAGGTATCGCCGCCTTCGCCACAGTATGCGTGCTGCTTCCGGAATAAAGCCTCCATTCTTATGCCCCTATTGGAAGCAGAAAAACTCGTACACGGTCTTACGGAGCGCGCTCTCTCCATCGCTACGGCAGAAAGCTGCACCGGAGGGCTCATTGCCGCAGCCATAACCGACGTTCCCGGAGCCTCGCGAGTCTTCCGATATGGTTGGGTGACCTATTGCAATGAGGCGAAGCAACGACTGCTCAGCGTGCCTTTAGATATCATCGAACAACACACTGTGGTGAGCGAGCCGGTCGTTCTAGCCATGGCAGCTGGGGCGAGGAAGCTTGCAGCATCAGACATAGCCATTGCAGTCTCGGGTAATGCCGGGCCAACTGCCGCGGAGAATGAACCGCCTGTGGGTACAGTATGTTTGGCCGTAGAAACATCAAGAAATGCGCAGTCCGTCACCCTAATGCTTCCTAACCTCACACGTGCAGAATTTCGTAGGGAAGTCGTTCGCCGCGCACTCAAACTCGCTCTACAAAGTATCGCCTGTTAATTCATACTTGAAAAATGGGGTGGAGATGCATACAATAAGCACGACAAAAAAGGTATGAAGGACATTCGAGAAAAGCTTTTCGATGAGATACTTGAAGCTAGGGAACGTGTGTATGCCGTAGGCGAGCCAACGCCTCTGCAGAAACTTAACCTGCCCGGCATTGAGGCCGCAGTGTTTGCCAAGCGGGAGGATTTGGGACCCATCAAGGCTTACAAATGGCGCGGCGCGTACAACTGCATGGCCAAACTTACCCCGGAACAGCGTGCCAACGGTGTAGTGGCAGCCAGCGCGGGAAACCATGGACAAGGCGTAGCGCTGGCGGCGTCCAAGCTAGGTTGCATGGCGCATATTTTCATGCCCCGTTCAACCCCGATCGTGAAGCAAAACGCTGTGCGCATGCACGGCGGCGAACACGCACAAATTGTCCTGACCGGTGATTCTTACGATGCAGCCTCGGCTGCTGCCCACAAGTTTGCCGAGGAAAAGGGACTCACTTTTGTCCACCCGTACGACGACTTGACGACCATGGGCGGTCAAGGCACTCTGGCGGATGAGGTGGTGATGAGCGGCATGGGACCATTTGACCGTGTGTACCTGCAAATTGGCGGTGGGGGGCTGGCCTCGGCATGCGCCTGCTGGTTCAAGAAATTCTGGCCGAAATGCCGCTGCATCGGGGTGGAAGGTGTCGACCAAGCTTCCATGAAGCTGGCGGTGGAAAGTGGCGAGCGTCGCGAACTCGGCTACGTGGATGTGTTCTGCGATGGCACGGCTGTACGCATCGCCGGTGAAAACACCTACCTGCTGTGCCGTGAGCTGCTGGATGGTTTCGTAACTGTGACGAACGAGGAAGTTTGCCAGGCTATTCGAGCTGTGTGGAACAGCCTCCGAGTTGCTCCTGAGCCCTCCGGCGCCATGGGACTTGCTGCCTTCATGCAGGACTGGGATCAAGGCCGCATCCGCCCCGGTGAGAAATGCCTCGTCATCATCTCTGGCGCAAACATGGACTTTTCCCAACTCGGTGTGGTAGCCGGGCGTGCCGGCGTACGTGAGAGTAATCTTAAGCTGCGCTACCTGCGCATTCCCATGGAGACCAGGCGCGGACAAATCCTGCGCTATTTGGAAAATATACCGGAGGGCGTACAGCTCATGGATGTGCAATTCGGCCGCATCAACTCAGACTTGCAATACCCGGTGTTTGGAGTATTGGGTACCAAGGAACAGTTTGAGGATATACAGAGGCGTCTGAGCGAGCACGGTATGCAGGCGCAGGATGTAACGAACGATGAGGATGTGCTTTTCCGCATGATTTCCTATGACCGTGTGCACTTGAGCCATCCGGTATTTTTCGGCATCGAATTTCCGGAACGCCCGGGTGCATTCTTGGAGTTCATGCGCGCCATGGGCGAGTACGCTAACTTGTGCTACTTTAACTACCACTACTCCGGTGAATCTGTGGGACGCGCACTCGTGGGGCTGGAATTCGCCACACGCGAAGATCGCGATATCTGCCGAAAGCTCGCAGAAAAGATGAAAGGCACCACAATACAGCGCATCCACGAATTAAACGATGACGTGCGCCGCCGCGTGCTCGGTCAAATGAGTCCGGAAAACGAAGAATGCTGATACTTGCTTCCAAATCCCCACGTCGACGGGATTTATTGCTGCGCGAAGGAATAAACTTTTGCACAATCACCCGTCCTGCTGAAGAACAAAATGATGCGGCCCTGCCCGCAGAGCAGATTTGCGCGAGAAATGCCTCCGCTAAGGCTGAAGCCGTGGCAATCGAGTACCCGGAGCATATCGTCATTGGGGCGGATACTCTGGTCTTTTTGGATGGTAAGCCGCTAGGCAAACCAACAGACTTGGCTGATGCTCACCGCATGCTCACCGAGCTGCAAGGTCGCACCCACTGCGTGTGCACCGGTGTGGCCCTTGTTTTCCCCGGTGGTTTCCGCCGCGATTTTACGGTGACTAGCCGTGTCACTTTCCGTCCCATGAGCAGCGTGGATATTGACCACTATCTCGCGGAAGTGCCTGTCCTAGACAAAGCGGGCGCCTACGCCATGCAAGAGAAAAGCGAGCTCATTGTCACATCAGTGGAAGGCGACGTGGATAACGTGATTGGTCTTCCGGTCACACGGCTGCTGCATGAGCTCACACGTTGAAGTTTTACGCGTGCTTACGGCGTTCCAGCACTCCCTTGGCCAACGTGTCAAGAATTTCGACCGTGCCATCCCAACCGACGCATGCGTCCGTGATACTTACACCATATTTCAGGGGAGACTTGCCATCACAGACTTGGTTGCCAGACTGCAAATTACTCTCCACCATCACAGCGCCTATATGCCGCTCACCGGCGGCAAGTTGGGCAGCCACATCCTGAGCGACCGATAGTTGCTCCTGCCACTTTTTATGGCTGTTGCCGTGCGAGCAATCAATCATAATGCGATTAGAAATGCCTGCCTTCTGCTGAGCAGCCCAGGCCTTAGCCACATGCTCTCTGCTGTAGTTCGGTCCCTGTGTAGATCCACGCAAAATTAGGTGACAAAACGGGTTACCCATGGTAGAGACAATAGCAGAAAGCCCCTGCTTGGTCACAGAAAGAAAACAGTGCGGGTGCGCAGCGGACACCATACCATCCACCGCTATCTGGACACTGCCGGTGGTGCCATTCTTGAAGCCTATAGGCATTGACAGACCACTAGCCAGCTCGCGGTGCACTTGGCTTTCTGTAGTGCGAGCTCCTATGGCTCCCCACGCAATCAAATCGCTGATGTATTGCGGGGTGATGACATCCAAAAACTCCGTCGCTGCGGGCACCCGCATTTCAGCCAAGCGTAACAGTAGCCCACGCGCCATGCGCAACCCGCTATTTACATTGTAGGTACCATCCATGAAAGGGTCGTTGATGAGTCCTTTCCAGCCGACAGTGGTGCGCGGCTTTTCAAAATAGACACGCATGATGAGCTGCAACTCCCCTGCGTATCTGGGCATCTCCGCCGCAAGGTGCTCCGCGTAGTCAAGAGCCGCGGCCGTATCATGTATCGAACACGGCCCTACAATGACCGCCAACCGGTCATCCTTCCCTTGCAAAATGCACCCGAAATCCTCGCGTGCATCGTACACGACGCGCGACGCATCGCTCCCCATCGGGAAGTCTTGGATTAATATCGCCGGCGGTATGAGTGGACGGGTTTCTGTAATGCGGACATCATCCGTGATGACCGGTTGCATCATTTTTTCGCGGCTTTCTTCCATGAGTATATGTTGTCCATAATTGCATCATTCAATGCATCTTGAGCTTCTTGGCGGACTCTCTTTGCCTCCGCCTTGCTCATCTTCTTCTTGCCACTCTTTTTGCCGGAAGAGGCACTAGCAGACGTTCGTCTCTTGTCCGAGTGGGCGTCAGCTATGCCATCAGAATCCGGACCAAGTCCATAAACCAAACAGTTCTCACGACCAATGCGACGGTTCGTGAAGGGATCGATGCAGCCCTCCGTCATCTCACACATCACAACATAGTAAGGCTTTCCCCAAGGGTCGTACAGACCAAGCTTGCTCCCACTCTCGCCAAAGAGACCATCTCGAGGGCTTTCGGCACGCGTGGGCTTCATGTAAGGCTCATTATTGATATTGAGTTTCATATTTGTATCCTCATAACCCGTGAGAATACTCAACAACCCTGCGTCCTTACCGGGAAGAGTTGTCAGGTAGATTTGATCGTTTTTATCCGGCTTAGCCTTTGTGCTGTAATAGGGCATAATACCGTTGTGATCCTGCTTGAAGTTGGAAACACCGGCCACCACATCCGCGCAAACCTTGGAAGAGGCGGCGATACGCGCATTTTCCTGCACTCCAATGATGGCCGGATAAGATATGCCCATGAGCGTGCCGAGTATCGCAATGACAACGATGAGCTCCAATAGCGTGAAGCCGCGCATGTGTTGGGGGCTGGTAGCAGTCTTCATGCCCTCATGCTAGCACAAACATGCACCCGGAGCAAGCAATTTTTGGATACTTTCCCCACGAAAACCTTTCAACAAGTCCGTACCGACCTCAGCGAGCCATGCCAGACTTGTTGAAACGTACCACCTCTCGCCGTGCCTCCAGCAACTCGGCACGCGCTTTCAAATCATAACGTCGGTCACGATGCGTCTTGCCTCGCCCCAACCCCAATTCGGCCTTCACTTTTCCATTTTTCCAATACAGGCGCAACAACGGCAGTGCAAAACCGCGCTGTGTGGTGCGCAACTCCATTTTCAAAATTTCGCGTTTATGGGCTAAGAGACGACGCGGTCGGCGAGTCTCATGCTGAAACCAACTACCGGCGGTCTCCCACGGCTGAATATCACAGCCGTACAGGAAGAGCTGTCCTTTCTCGACACGGGCAAAGGCATCTGCTACATTCACCTTGCCCGCGCGGATGGACTTGACCTCTGTGCCGCGCAACTCAACGCCACATTCGTAGCGCTCGCCTATCTCGTAATCGCGTCCTGCCTTCTTATTGGCAGCGATCACCTTCGTGTCTGGACGTGTTTTTTTTGACTCAGGCATAATCCTGCTGTATGGTGAAAAGAGAGCCTGAGCCACGCGACCTCCGCCAAGCAACTCAAGCCCTTGGTTCCTCTCGGCTCAGCGCATCAAAAGGATCCGACGGTGCTTCGACTGGACTTTCCTCGTGCCACTGCAGCTTTCCTTCAATAATCTCCATCAGTGCAATATCGCCCGCTCCCATCTCCGGCGTGGTGGGGACGTAAGGGTCGGCTCCATGGTTGATCTGCTGCACTCGTTTGGAAACGATATTGATGAACAGCTGGTTATCATCAACTATGCTCCTTGCTCTCTCGATAAGTTCTGTTTTCATGGGTATGTGTAACTCCGCTTGCCCCACGCGAAGCGCCCCGCATGGTAACACACTACGCTCACCTTTGCAAGTGCAATTTTGATGATGAGTGCCGCCTTTTTTCCAAAGACAGCTGCGCGACAAATATTCGGCTTGACTTTTCGGACTTGTCAGCGTAGAAATTGAGGCACGTACCGACATGAAAAAAATCTTCATGATAATGATGATCGCGGCAACGGCTCAGTTCTGCATGCCGAATGCTCGCGCCGCCACCGATCTCGTGAGTTCCCCGAAAACTCGCATTGTTGTGATCGATGTGAGCGATGATGATAAAGTTGTTTTAGCGGCTTCTGCTATCGTTTCCATTGCCAAGCATCGTTTCCTGCTCAATGGCTCGCAGCCCGTGCTCGAGGTAACTATTGATACTGTCGGCAACAACACTCTGCGTTTCTACTACACGGAGCAATCGTCTTCTGAGAAGAAAGATCTCGGTTCCTCTATTCCATCGGCCTCGACAAACCCTGAATCCGTCGCATCTCAAGCTGTGCAGCGCTCAAGCCGAGGAAGGTCTTCTTCAGATTCGTCCAAAACACCCTCTCTCAAGTTCCCGGAGGGCGTATACGCTCATACCATTGAGTACCAGGTATCGGACAGCGCTGCTTTGGATACGCTCTTCACACAAGCGATGAGCGTGTGGGAAACATCTGCTCCGAAGATAGTAAATATCAAACTCCACAAAAAATAATCATACTCCACACATATATGAAAAAAAGCACATTGACCCTTCTGGGAATAAGCCTCTGCGCGGTCGCTTTGGTCAGCGCTCAGCAGGATGATGCCACACCAACTCAGCCCGCCTCGCCGGAGCAACCTGCCGCTCAGGAAGCAACCGATCAACAGACGCCGGTGGCTCCGCCCAGCGCGGAGGAAGTGCGCCAAGTCGTTTCTTACTTCCTCGGTTTTCGCACCGGTCAGCAGCTCTCGCAGCTGGGGCCTATTGAGTTATCAGACGTAGATAAGGATATCTTTGTAAAGGCCATCGCTGATGGAATCAAGGAACAGCCAGCGGACGAATATATCCAGAAGGACTTGCGCGCCGTCATGGAGGCATTTAACAAAATCATGACTGAGCGCAATGCAAAGCTCGTGAAGAAAAATCAGGAACTTTCAAAGAGTGTTTCTGAAGAAAATGGCAAGAAGGAGGGCGTGACGACACTGTCCTCCGGCGTGCAATACCGTGAGCTGTCAAAGGCTGATGGCGAAAAATATGACCAAAAGAAACACGGTTCCAATGCTTCCGTGAGCATCACTTATCAACTTCGCTTGGCAGACGGCACAGTGGTGCAGGAAACAGAGGAGCCTGTTGATATGCCAATCCCCAGCATGATACCGAGTATCGCCGAAGCCATAAAGCTTATTCCTGTCGGCTCTGAGTGGGAGCTCTTCGTCCCCTCCGAGCAAGGCTATGGTGAACAAGGACCTGGTCCCTTGGGAGCTGCAGCTCCTTTCTTCTTCAAGGTGAAGGTGCATGCCATCAAACCTGCCGGTACTCCGGAGCACCCCATCGAATTAACTCCGGAAATGCTCCAGCAGCTCCAAGAAGCGGGGTTGCAATCTGCCGACGGCAGCGCTCAATAACGCTGCCCATCCTTTGAGTGACGATCGGTCCGGCGTGGTATCACTGCGCCGGGCCTTTTTTGTCCACAGGGAGCACTTACTGGGACACTTTTTCTTTTCTCTTGTGGATGGGGGAGCCCCATGGATAAATAAAACTCCTACCCCTCCCCCTGATCTTGCTCATTTCGCTCTCCCTGTGGGCATGAATCCGATGTCCCACAAATCACTCTTTACCGAGAATAACCCTCCACCGGAGTGCCACGCCCATCCTCAATGAGCTTCTCACCTCATTGAGCCGAATTATCAGATGGATTCTTAAAAATCTGCGGAATATTGCGAACGGCAAGTTGCTCGCGCAGGGATTTCACGAGCTGTCCCACAATTTGTCGCGTTTGGACTTTGACTTCTCCGCGAACCAAAATCTTGTGCAACTTTGACAAGAACCATAGCAACACCCCCATTTCTATCAGTGCCACAAAGGCCTGCATCGCACTTCCTACGTACTGAACGATTTCAACGACTTGTTCTATTTTAGAGCCGAATTGGGTGACAGAACTGGGTACGCGGGATAAAATTCCCCCACCTACCTCGGCAGTACCGACTCCTCCCTCCATGGCCGAGCCAAGCATCGCTATCATTTGCTTTCCAACTCTAAAGAGCGTTTCTGCCGGCTCGGACAAAAAATACAGGGCTATTGCATCCAGTACAATAGCGATCACGAGTGTCGTGTACCGACGAGTTGCTATGATGCTCTTCCCGTACTCCAAATACAGGCCCAAACCTCTGGTCGTAGGCCCGCACGTTGCCGTCAAATCCCGCAAATCGCTCACTAGGTGTCGCCGCATATCGCGTACGCATTCCCGAGCTTCATAGCTGGCCTCCGCCGTCACCACATCCCTGCGGTACGGCATGGCCAACGCCTCTACGACCCCGGCACGGCGTATGTTTTCCATCACGCGCCGCTTCACACGTTCACTAACGCGCTCCTGCAGTTCCTGCAGCTCTGCCTCCACACACACGGACCACTCGTGGGCACACTCCATTCCGTCAATGATCAGGGGTTGCTCACTCATGACCTCATCTTAGGCTGATTGATTTACTCGGCCCAGGTGAGTACCACCTTGCCGGATTCGCCAGACTTCATAGCCTCGAATCCTTTCTGGAAATCGGTGTAGTGCAAACGGTGCGTGATGATGGGTGACACATCCAGTCCGGAACGCAGCATAGCGCTCATCTTCTGCCATGTGCCAAACATCTCGCGTCCATAAATACCCTTCATCTTAAGGCCCTTCCACACAAAGGTGTTCCAATCGATGCCCGAGCCACCAGGCTGAATCCCCAACAGAGAGATATTCGCCCCATAGGCAGAGTGGGTAATAATATCCCTCAGGCAAGAAGGAGCGCCGCTCATTTCCAAGCACACCCCAAACCCCTCGTCGATTCCCAGATCATGACGAGCCTGCTCAATGGAATCTCCCTTCGCCACATTAACGGTGCGATCCGCCCCCAACGTGTGCGCAAGGTGCAGGCGATAGTCACTCAGGTCGGTAATGGTCACGCTCTTCGCTCCAGCTTTCTTGCACACCGCTGCCGCCATAGACCCAATCAGTCCTGCACCGGTAATGAGCACATCCTCGCCCACCAAATCCCACGACAGCGCCGTGTGTGTAGCGTTACCCAGCGGATCCAAGATGGATGCTATCTCCATGGGCATATCTTTATGAATGCGTATCACGTTGCTCTGCGGAATGGAAAGATATTCGGCAAAACAGCCAGGACAATTCACCCCCACTCCCCGTGTATTCGGGCACAGGTGGAAGTTCCCCTTTCGGCAATTGTGGCAGTGCCCGCACACGATATGCCCCTCGCCGGATACTACCTCTCCCGGCTGGTATTCGGTGACCGCCGAGCCCACCTTCTCGATGATGCCGCAAAATTCGTGCCCTACATGCATACCCACAGGAATAGTCTGCTGCGCCCAGGGATCCCAGTTCCAAATATGAAGATCTGTGCCGCAAATGGCTGTCTTGTATATCTTGATGAGCACATCATTCGCTCCAACTTCTGGCATGGGGACGTCCATCATCTCCAATCCAGGTGCCGCCTTCGTTTTCACAAGCGCTTTCATGGGTGGAATCATACCCCTGCTACCAGCTATTGACAAGTCCAAAGTAGAAAAAACAGGGCAGTTCTCATGTGTATCCCTTCTTCACGAAAGGATTCTTCTAATTGGAATCAATAAGGTCTTCCCTGCTCTTTTTCCAAACATTTGACGGCTCATCCTTCTCTCTACCCATCTTCTGAGTAAGTTTTTCTGCCAAGCACATATCAACGAGGCGCTTGCCCTGATCTCCTGTAGTTTACTGTCCTCCGGTAGCGAGGTTCCCCCGCGGCCGCGCCGCATAATGTACGGCTTCAATCCTCATCTAACATAGCACGCATGGAAGCAAAAAAATTCTTGCACGTTGTCTCATCCGCCGGCGCATTGAGGACTCGGTCATAATCGATAAATTCGCAGAGTTCAGTGGGGATCTCAGAAAGGAAGGACGAAGGGGCACACTTTTCCTGCTTACCGTAGCGATTTCGGGAAGTACAGTAGGTGAGAGTAAGCTGCTCCTGGGCGCGCGTGATGCCGACGTAGAGGAGACGTCGCTCCTCGTCCAGATTACCCTCATCTACCGAGCGATTGTGGGGGAGGAGTCCCTGTTCCACACCCACAATGTACACGCGGGGGAACTCCAACCCCTTGGCAGCGTGCATGGTGATAAGGCACACCCCGCTTTTCTTCTCAATATCCTCATCTTCTCTGTCGTCATCCAGCGAAACGGAAGCGAGAAAATCTGCCAATTTACCGGGCTCCGGAGATGCTTGCCTCAACACGCTAAGCAACTCATCGATGGCTGCCTCGCGTTGAAGCTTCTCCTCCGGCGTTTTGCAACTGCGATCCATGTAGGAGGAGTAGTCAACGTCGCGCAGCATGTCGGCGGTCAGCTCAGCGGCTGTCTTGGTCATCTGTTCGAAGTCAGCTCTGTACCGTTCGATGAACTGCACGAAACGCGCCACGCTCTCTCGCGCACGCTCGTTCAGGGAAATCAGTGCAGAGGGCTCGCACATGGTACTCCACACACTTTTACGCAGTTCTCGACTCTTTTCTATGATCTGCCCGGCGGTGGCAGTGCTGATGCCTCGTGGCGGGGTATTAAGGATGCGCAGCAGATGCAAATCTGCCGCCGGATTGGCTAATGTGTGCAAATAGCTGAGTATGTCCTTCACCTCTCGGCGGTCAAAAAAACTCCTACTTCCCACCATGCGGTATGGGATATGACGCTCGCGCAGCGCTATCTCCAGCGGACGGCTCTGCACATTGGCACGGAAGAGAACGGCGCAATCTTCCCACGCTACACGATCGCGCCGGTGCATTTGCTCAATTTCATCAGCTACAAAATCGGCCTCTTCCTCCGAGCCAGGCATGCTGATCACGCGAACGGGTTCGTTCCCAACTTTAGTGGTGCGTAATGTCTTCTCGCGACGTCCCACATTGTGGCGGATGAGAGCGTTGGCGCAATCCAACACCTGCCGCGTGCAGCGATAGTTTTCCTCAAGTTTGATAATTTTGGGGTTGGGGAAGAAACGTTCAAACTCCAGGATGTTGGAAATTTGCGCTCCCCGCCATCCGTATATCGATTGGTCGTCATCCCCAACTACGCAAACATTATGAGCCGGACCCACCAACTGCCGCAGCAAGCTCATCTGCAAACCGTTTGTGTCTTGAAACTCATCGACTGTAATATGAGAAAAACGCTCCTGCCAAGTTGCGCGCACCTCGTTGTCCATACGTAGCAGGCGCTCTGCAAGGATGAGCAAATCATCAAAGTCCACAGCATTCTGCGCCTTGAGCTCCTTCTGGTACGCCCTTGCCACAGCAGCTATGAGTTCATCCTCTATCTCGTGGTACGTGAGCCCGCGGTTACGCGCCGCAGAGTACGCTGCTAACACCTGCCCGGGCTCCAGCTTTTCCCGCCGTCCGCCGTGTTCCATGATAAGGCGTTTGATGAGACCTGACTGATCGCTCCCGGTGAGAATCGTGAAGTTTTCCTTGTATCCAAGCCGCCCTATTTCGCGTCTTAGAATCCGCACACACAACGAATGGAATGTGCACACCGTCATTTCTCGTGCCTCATTCTTCCCCACGAGTCCGGCCACTCGTTGCGCCATTTCATTGGCCGCTTTATTGGTAAACGTGAGTGCCAAAATCCCCTTCGCCTCCACGCCCTGCTTGAGCATTTGCGCAATACGGCAAGTCACCGTACGGGTCTTGCCTGTGCCCGCTCCCGCCAGTATGAGTACAGGGCCGTCAATCACTCGCACGGCCTCCCTCTGTGCTGCATTGAGCTTGTTGATGTCAAACTTCTCCGCCATACCCAATTTGTCGCGCCGCATGGTACCACACGCCCCCTGCAAGGTCAAGTCCACAGCTGGCAAACGCATTTGAGAAAAGTTCATCAACGGAGAAAGTACTCTTTTTGAATGATATCATGGTTTATACGTATCAAAAACCGTGATAACAAGTGGCCATCATGATGATGGTTCTAAAGGAATCTCAGCATACGTTAATGATCCGAAATAATCTGCGCAATGCGCACGTTCTTAATAAATCAAACATCGTAAATAGCAAACGCATTTTCTAATTCGTTTGCCTTGATGCAGTGGCAATAAAATAGCGCAGAGACATACACGGGCACCATTGCCTTCCAAGCCACCCTACATCCGTGCGGATTCCACTCGATCAAAAAAACTTCCATAGAGTCACCTCCAAAAGCAAGCGTGGAAAACATAAAGCACAGCGTTGGGATCCGCCCCCAACCCTAGATCTCTTTCGAGTCCGACCGTGCGCCGCTGTTCTACTTTTTACACGAACAACGTGAAATAAAAAATGCGCGGCGTCGGAAGCTTCCCCCGACTATCGTACTCTTTCGAGTCTGACCGCGCAAGCGCGTTAGAGCATACCAACCAGAAAAAGTCAACTACAAAAAAACAACAGAAAAGAAAGGGAGCAAAGCTCCAAACCGAGCCGAAATTCCATCACCGTCGAAGACCTCAAAAACTCGTTCGCTGCCGCAGAATTGGAGGCTTTGCCGGACGCGATAGGCGGCGTGGAAGTGGACACCTGGCTTGCCTCGCTCATCGAGCAGGCTTGCGACCGGGTGGTTGGCGCCATCAACGCGTGCCCTCAAAATGCACCGATTGCGTCCGGACTCTCCCGTGTGCCTGCGGAGTGCAAGCGCACGGCCATCGTGCTGGCGCGGCATGCGGCCATATCGGCCGTGCCGGCCATGCACCAGGCATTGGAGGGGGAGACCCGGCATGACGAGTACACCAGCGCCACCTCGGACCTCACAGCCCTTGCGGCATGCGATTTGCTGCCGCTCTACGAGCTGGAGGAGGACGAGTCCGCGATTGACGAGGGCACCTCACCCGGCATCACGGTCATTGGCAAGGAGTCACCCGATTGGCTGCTCTAATGGGGATCATCGCTGACATCGCGCGCTACCACTTGCTCGTCGCTGTGCAGCGATGGGCGGCACCGATGTTGGCAATTTTGTGCGCGCACGATGGATTACGTGCGAGCTCGCAAGCCTTGCCACAGCTGCAATTTCGCGCGTCTTGGGCGCCTCCGCTCACGGAGGAACTTGACGCCACCCTGCGCATCCGATTGGCGGCCATGAAGGTCATCGTCGCTGCCGTGAAGCCGGACTTGCTGGAGCTTGTCCGCAAGGTGGAGGCTCACCGCATCACCGTCCCTGCCGCGGAACGACGCTTGCTGGCCATGCTGCCACCTGCCGAAGATCTAGCGCAGGAGGTGTTGGCGAGGCTGATGGAACGGGTCGAAGCTGCGAAGCCGAATGGAGGCCCGCCGAAGCATTGCAATCAGTACGGGCACACCGGTGGAAAGCACTGCAAGCTGGGGGCTGGGCAGCATGACAACAGGCACGGCCGTGAAAGCAAGACGAAGCCAAGAAAGCATCGCAACCGAGAGCCCAAGGAGCCAACTGTTCAGGAGCACGAAACTTTTCACGTTTCGGAACCAGTAGAGACAGAGACCGCGTTTGAAAAAAGAGCTGTCAGGCTTAAAAAAAACTATGGCAAGCCGGGTAGAGGTTTCCAAGCGCCTGGGATGAAGGAGGAATTTTTTGTCAGCGGAAATGTGGTGGAGGAGTTGAGATCGGGAAAGCATATCAGGAGATCGGCTGACAAGGTTTCGCATTTGACTGCGGCAGATAATATTGATTATCTTTGGGAAAGATCTTATCCGTTCAAAAAATACAGGGATAAAGAGAAAGTTTTTGAAAATAGCACTATCGAATGGATGTACAAAAGGCTGGCATACATGGATCTGAGAGGGAAGAGATACGAGGTAGAAATTACAGCTAAAGAGTTTAAGCGGGACGTCAATATCCTCTACCAAGTGAAAACGAGGGCAATAAAGTAGCGCGGTGCATATCCTGAGATCCCATATTCAAGGAACCTACCGCCCCCGCGCTGAGACCATTCAACCACACCAACCCCGAAAAGTCAACCACAAAAATTTGTCACAATGAACCTCGCCCCATTTTCCTACCCGTTCCTGGACTGGCTGCGCGCGCAAATTTTGGCCTGCGCGGCGCCGGAAATCAACGATTCGAACCTGTACGACACCCGCACCATGGACCTCATCGAGCGCATACGCAAGAGCCTTGCCGGATCGCTTGGATACTGCGCTGTGCTGGACTTGCCGCAGGCCGAATCGGTCGAACAGAAAGAAGACACGTGGGCCTTGCTGCACACCATATCGGTGACGCTCACCATCATCCGCGGGCCGCTCTGCAAGACCGACACCACGGCCATTGCGGAGACGCTTTACCGCTTCTTTTTGACCCGCTATTTCCGCGCCATTCCTGGACTTTTCGCGCCTGACGTGTACTGCGGACCGTACAAGGCGGAGATGGACGCCTCCGGCAATACGCACCACTATTTCACCCTCTCCGCGGCCGCCGATATCTCCCTTCCGGAGGACTAATCGGGCGAATTTGCCCTTGTATGACACAAGCCGCCAGCCCTAGAGCCATGCGGGTTTTGGTTCGTTCGGCAACCCGGCGCGAAGACCAAGAGGCCCGACCATGTGGCGCATGAGGGTGACGTGCGGCTCATTTCCGACGTGGACTATTGGCTCGCTCGCAATTCGCCGGATCAGGGCGGTTTCAACCAGCCTTTTCCGCCATTTGGGTACAACAGTTGGATGCGCGTTTTCCCGGTTTCGAGGGACGAGTGCGAGCGGCTGGGGTTGCTCAAGCCCAGCAAGGCGGTACCACCCATGCCGGCAGAATCGGCCCGCTATGGCCTCCAGCAGCTCGTACAGGACGCCTCGACCACCCCGGTGCAGGACTTGTCCACGGAGGCACGGCAAAGCGTTTCTGAGGCCTGTCAGGAGCTTGGGATTGGCCTCCGCGTCACCAAGGTGGGCACGAGCGATGTGGCGCCGAAGCCTCTGCTCAACCCGCAAGCGGACGCGGATTTGCTTGCCGAACTCGCTGAAATTGAGCGAACCATGAAGGAGTTGGGCGATTTCGATGACGTCCAAGGATCCCACTGCAACAAGCAGCACATACCTGGCTGCCCCAATGCTTACCGAAACAACAACCGCAATGCTCGGGAGGGCAAGACGAAGCCGCAAAAGCAGCGTAACCAAGAGCCGAAGAAGACCAGGGAGCCTAAGGAACCCGTCGTTCAACGGCCAAAATTCGCGCTTATCGACAGGCCGTCGAAGTCTTTCGACCATCAAAAACAAGTCATAGCTCAAAAAGCGAAGACGTACGGCATCCCAGGCCAAGGTTACACTGCACCGGGCATGCAAGAAGAGTTTTTTGTCAGCAACAGATCGGGCAAAGAGATGAGGTGTGAAGAACACGTCAAAAAATCGACGGATAGAATATCTCACCTGACAGCCTCTGAACATGTGGATGAGCTCTGGCAGGTGTCGCATCCCTTGCGCAAGGAACGAGACCGCTACATTGAGTACAAAAAAAGTCCAATCGAATGGGTGCACAAGCGCGTCGCTTACATGGCCCTTAAAGGCCAAAAGTATGAGGTCACGATCACCGCAAAAGAGTTCAAAGACAGCACCCCAAACATACTTTACCAAGTCCAGACAAGGGCAATAAAGTAGCGCCGTGCTATACCACGAAGGCTCTAATGTCCTTCAGCTCCGGCGCCAAGGGCATTCAACCACACCAACACGAAAAAGTCAACTACAAAAATGAGAAGCGAAAAGACAACCACATCCGTCCCAAGAAAATGTATCTCATGGGCGGGAAGCATGATGATAGCAGGAGTTGGCGATTTTTGGGCAA
>CANQSS010000038.1 GCA_947626545.1 uncultured Akkermansia sp.
AGTATGCCTATGGCGCACTGAATTTATGAGGTAACCGATCGAGCATTTCGGCGTCCTGAATTTATGAGGTACCGCGTTAGAAAATACGTTTGCCATTTACAATTTATGAATTACGAATTGAAAATAAGCGTGATCAATTCACCGGAGAGCTTTTCGGTTACTCCAGGAAGAGATCCTGCGCAGATGCATTATTTAGTCAGCGGAGCATGCGAAGCGCTTTCCGGGTAGCTGCAAGCGCACGTTGAATATCGTCGGATTGGTTATACAGAGCCACAGAATAGCGCGTGGTGCCGGTGATGCTGAGAGCGTGCATGAGTGGCTGGCAGCAGTGGTGGCCGGTACGTACAGCAACATCCATTTGATCCAACAAGGTGCCCAAATCATAGTGGTGGACATCGGGCACATGGATGGAGACGAGTGAGCTGCGCGGAGCAGAACCGCCGAGCAGCTGCACGCCCGGGAGCTGCTGCAAACCTTCGCAGAGCTCGTGCATCAGTGCTGTTTCGTGCGCGTGGATGGCCGACAGACCAAGATTTCGCACGTACTTGAGCGCCTCCGCCAGCATGATATTGCCGCAGATATTGGGCGTGCCGGCTTCGTATTTGAAGGGGAGGCAGTTGTAAGTGGTGCGTGCAAAAGTGACCTGACGGATCATTTCCCCGCCGCCTTTCCAAGGAGGCAAACTCTCCAGCAGGTCTTCGCGTCCCCACAGGGCACCGGTGCCGGTGGGGGCGTACACTTTGTGACCGGAGAAGGCAAAGAAATCGCAGCCGAGTTGACGGACATCCACTGCCTCGTGCGCGATGCTCTGCGCCCCATCGACAAGCACCAGAGCACCGACATCATGGGCGGCTCGCGTGATCTCTTCCACCGGCAGGCGCAGCCCCAGAGCGTTGGAGATCACGGGTACAGCTACCACGCGCGTGCGCTCGTTGAGCATGCTGAGGTAGGCGGACATATCAAACTGCAGCTCCGGGGTGATCGGAATGGGAAGAACTTTGGCTCCCACGCGTTCGCAGAGCATCTGCCAGGGCACTATGTTAGAATGGTGCGCATCAGTGGAAACCAGCACCTCATCTCCAGCTCGGACGTACCCGGCACGTGCGAGCGTCTGCGCCACAAGGTTGATGCCTTCCGTGCAGCCGGACGTGAAGAGCACCTCGCGCGGGGAAGAAGCGCCCAAGAAATCAGCCACGTCACTGCGGGCGGCCTCATGGGCCTCCGTAGCGGCTCGGCTCAGGCGGTGGGCTCCGCGGTGCACATTGGAGTTTGTGGTCGTATAGAAACGGCGCAGCGCATCCAGCACGCAGGCGGGCTTTTGGGTGGTTGCAGCGTTGTCCAGATAGACCGGTGCGTCAGGCGAGGTGAAGAAAGGGAAGTCGGCGCGGGCGTTCATCAGACGTGACCTCCTTTCAGGTGCGCAGCCATGCAGTGAGCCTGCTCGGGCACGTATTCTTTCCACTGCTCATCACCTTCGTTAATCATGCGGACAATGTCGCGTGGGGTGCGCGTGAGGAGTTTTTGGTTGAAATAAGGAACCTCCACGATGCTGCCATTCTGCATGAGGTGCATGTAGAGGAAGCGGTATTTCTCAGGCGGACGGTAAGTGCCGGCGGTGACAAATTCGCCGCTTGTGCGGTTAATCCAGGGGGTCACATAACACTTGGTTTGGCTCAGGAAGATATGCGCCATGCTGCCCAGAATACCGCCGGGCATGTCTGCCGCCCATTTCTCCTTGAAAAGCTCGTGCAGGAGACCGATAGAAAGCGCAATGGCTACTGGTTCCTTCGTATATTGGTTGAGCAGGGTGGAAATGCGGTGGAAGTGGGTGATATTAGTCACCATCACGGTTTTGCCCAGTTCAGCGAGGGCATCCACGCGATCCAAGAAATCCAAAAGGTCCACCTCCTCCCCACGCAGGAGATTGGAGAGAGAGATTTCGCAGATGTCCACCTCGCGCTCTCGCTGTTCAGGGGTGAGTTCGGTGCAGAATTTGTTGCGCACGCTGTCCATCATTTCCAAATGGATATGGCAAAGCGGCAGAAAACTGCCACGCATGAGCACGATGGGGCGTTTGTAGAGGAAATCGCTGGGCTGCTGCACGGAGTTGTCTTCGGGGCGGAAGAGAGTAGCTTCCGAAAGACCACTGCGTACGAGCTGGAGGGCGAGAATGCGGTTATCAAACATGCCGAATCCGTTGCCAGAGAATCGCATGAAGTCCACTTCATACAAGCTTCGATCCAGATTTTCGCCCACACAGCGCACGAACTCCTCCATCCGGTCGCGTTTGTAGAAAAGAGCGTAGAGCAGGTTCACGCCGAGGATGCCGAGCACGCGCTTCTGCACTTCATGGTCAGGGACAATGAGGCGCACGTGCACGACGAGGTCGCTCGGCGGCGCGCCGGGCTTGAGTTGGAAACGCACGCCGATCCAGGCAGCCCAAGGGCCGTTGTCTTTGTAACCTTTACATTTGGCCGTGTTGCAGAAAGAAAAGAAACGAGTGTTGTTGCCGCGTTTTTCACCCAAGCGGTCAATGAGTTGGTTATATTCGTACTCCATCATCTGCTTGAGTCGCTCCTCGGACACGTAGCGACGCACGGAGCCGTACAGCGTGTCGCTCACGGTCATATCGTATGCCGAAATTGTCTTAGCCACCGTACCCGCAGCGCCGGAGGAGCGGAAGAACCAGTTGGCGGTTTCCTGACCGGCGCCGATTTCGGCAAAAGTGCCGTAGAAAGAGTCATCCATATTGATGAAAAAGGCCTTCTCTTGGGTGGCAGCTAGAGTTTGGAAGTCGGTGGACATGATGCGTGGGTCAGAGTTGAAGGGGCATGGTAGGCAGGTAGCGAAGCGGGAGCGGCATGCGCAGTTCAATGTTGGTGTCGATACGGGCCCGATCCTGGGTGTCCGGAGTTTCATCGGCCGGCAACGCGTCTTCCTCTGCCGTCATTTGGGTTTCGTTGGAGTCAGGTTTCAGGTCACGGTACTTAGGATTGAGCACGAGCGTACAACCGTAGGGATCTTGTCCAATGAGGGCAATCCCCTTCGGCAGCACAGGCGCTATGGGCAACACTCGAGAAAAGACATTTTGCCCGCGGTTATCGAGCAAATCGCGCAGGGATGGGCTCCCATCCCCATGCACGGTGCACGAGCTCAACGTGACATCGCCCTTGGGAAAATACTCCACATAGGTGGGACGCATATAACCCGGCTTGCCGTTGGAGGAGGTGGACTCGTAGCAGAAGTTGGTGGCGACCTGTCCGCTATGCTTGCAGATCTCCACGGATTCTACGTCCGGCGGCTGCTGAATTGGCTTGTCCTCGTATTTGCCGGAGGCAGCGCGCAAAACTTCCCCGAGTACCGGACCGCACACATCGGTGGCGAAAGCTTCAGGATACATGGCTTGGCGGTCATTGAGGTAGCCGATCCACACCCCGCAGGTGAAAGAAGAGGTGTAACCGAAGAGGGAGGCATCTGCAAAATCGTAGTTGGTGCCACTCTTTACAGCTCCATTAAATGACGTCGGCAAGTAGGGGAGCATACGCGTGGCGGAGCCCTCCTTGAGAGACTCCTGCATGATGGAATGCAGGCGGAATGCTGTGCACGGCGAGGTGCTGTTGTACATGCGGGAGGAAATGTGCAAGGGGTTTTCCCAGAGGATGGTGCCCTTGCTGTCTGTGACCTTGGTGATGATGTAAGGTGTGATGGGACGTTTGCCGCAGTTGGGGAAAATGGTGTAGGCCATTACCATTTCCTTGAGCGAAGCAGGCTCGGTCCCCAGGTACACGCGTGGGTAGTAGGTGGGGCGTGCCTCGGTACTGTCCGGGTTACGCGGCGGTGGGGTGATACCAGCTTTGGTAAGTGTATTGATGAAAGGACGCGCCGCCCGGTTGGTGCGTGAGCTCAGCGCCATACCAAGGCGTGCCGATGCGGCGATTTTGGACCATTCCAGCGCTTGGCGTGCCGTTACAGAATCCATGTAGCGCCCCTTGTCCACCTCCATGCCCCATTCGCCCAAGATGCCTTCCGATCCTCCGATGCCCGCCAAACGGTTGTCCATGGCATCATCCACTAGCCGTGAGCATGGGTTGTAGCCGTTGTCAAAGGCACACATGTAGAGGAAAGGCAGAAGGGCTGTGCCCATGGGGCGTTTGCCGCTCTCGATGATGTCAAAGTTGTCGCGCTCGAAGTCTCGTCCTGCGACATAAACGAGTGTAGCGCCTGTCTTGTTATCTACGGCATATACGGCACCGTCCAAGTATCGGTGCCGGTCATTTTGCGGGATTCGCGGGTCGGCATAACGAGCGTGACTGTAGTCAGCGCGTTCCTCGATGGTAAGCAGTTGGCGTTGCAAAGCTTGCTCGGCGGCACGTTGCAAGTCAGCATCAATCGTGGTGTGGACGCGAATGCCGGCGCTTTTCACGATTTCCTCCCCGCGTTCCGGGTTATCGTAAAGGCTAATGGCTTGTTGCTGCACGAGCGCGTGCAGAAAGGAGGTGTGACGTCGCAAGGGATTGGGATTCACTCCGAGGGGCTGTTTTTTGACGCGCTCGGCCTCCTTGAGGCTCAGGTAGCCGGAGCGCTGCATGCGGTCGATCACGTCATTGCGCCAGCGCATGTTAAGTTCCGGGTTACGGATAGGGTTGTAGTTTTCCGGGTTTTTGATAAGTGCGGCCAGACTGGCGGATTCTCGTACAGTGAGATCGCGCGGTTCTTTGCCGAAGTAGCCCAGAGCGGCCGCACGGATGCCGTAGTAACCGCGTCCAAAATAGATGCGGTTTAGGTAGAACTCAATAATTTGGTTCTTGTCATAGCGCTTCTCCAATCGCTGCGCCAGGAAAATTTCCACAACTTTGCGTTCGTAACGCGTACCGCCACGTACCAGGGTGCGACGTTCCAGATCGTAAGCGTTACGCGCCAGCTGCTGTGTGATGGTGGACGCTCCTTGGTTGGCGCGGCCGTGCGAGAATACGGCTTCCTTCAAGGCCCGCAAAATCCCCATGGGATCGTATCCTTTGTGGGTCCAGAAGGTCTTATCCTCCTGCGCGACCAAGGCATCGAGCATGCTGCGCGAGATGTCTTTGATGGTCACGTAGCTGCGATTCTCGTCGAAGATACGCCCGATTTCGCGCCCCTTACAATCGTAAATGATGCAAGGATGATCCAAGTTGTTGACATCTTCCAAGTTGAACTCATCCGCCCAGCGGCTGTACTTGGATGTCACCATCACAAAAACTCCATACGCCAGTCCGGCGCACAGCACCACCATCACCAGCCCCATGAGAAGCAGGCGCCATAACGCTCTGCGCCACCCGCCGGAGCGTTTTGAGCCACCCCTCTTCTTGCGCATCCCTACTCGCTGCCCCTCAGCCATAGCGCGGCGGTGCAGATATTCATCATCCAACGCCACTACGCGGGTACCTTATCACAATCCTCCCTTCTTTTCAAGTCCCATAACCCGGGGCAAACGCATTAGGGAATGCGTTTGCCATGTACGATTTATTAATAATGTGCGCATTGCGCAGATTTCTCGGATCGTTAATGTATGCTGAGATCCCTTTAGAGCCATCATCATAGTAACAGCTGCTTACCACGATCCTTGATACGTATGGACATTGATATCAGCCTGTGAGAGTATTTCCTCTCTCGATTAACTTCTCTCAAATGCGTTTGCCGTGGCGAAAAGGTCTGTGTGATTCTGTTAGTTACAGCCCCAATTTTGGCTTGACTCACAAGTGAGTCGGTGTAAAAATGGCGGGGTTATGATGCGGCATGATGTCATATTGGCGATTATGGCGGTGGTAGGTCTGACGGCTGCCCAAGAGGCGTCCAATCCCTTCCCTTTGCCTCCTGCTCCTGCACCTCAGCCTGTTGCAGAGCCCGAGAACGTTCCTGATAAAATATCTGCTCCGGCAGCCCCGGAGACACCGATTCCGGCGGCAGAAGGAGCCTCTGCGCCACAGAACCGGCAGGAAGCGGAGCCGGCTCCCGCTCCACAAGCTCAGCCGGAAGATCAGCAGCAAGTAGAGCCGGAAAAGGAGAAGGACGCGGCTGATAAAGTATCTGCTCCGGCAGTCCCGGAGGCACCGATTCCGGCGGCAGAAGGAGCCTCTGCGCCACAGAACCGGCAGGAAGCGGAACCGGCTCCCGCTCCACAAGCTCAGCAGGAGGATAAGCAGCAAGCAGTGCAGCAAGTAGAGCCGGAAAAGGAGAAGGACGCGGCTGATAAAGTATCCGCTCCGGCTGTCCCGGAGGCATCGACCCCAGAGGGGGAAGGAGCCTCTGCGCCACAGAACCGGCAGGAAGCGGAACCGGCTCCCGCTCCGCAAGCTCAGCAGGAGAATGAACAGCAGGCGGTGCAGCAGGCAGAACCGAAAGAAGAGAAAGACGTGACGGAGGCGTACCGCGGCATCGTGAAAATAGAAGTAGCCAACCGTATTCCGGATTATGGAACGCCGTGGAACAGTGGACAATTTGGGCGCGGAACCGGTACGGGCTTTATAGTAGCGCCGGGGCTTTTCATGACAAATGCGCACGTGGTGGCAAATGCTCAGCGTATCTACGTATCGCCGTATGCGGATGCCCGTAAGATACCTGCGAAAGTCAAGTATGTGGCTCATGATGCAGATTTGGCGTTGGTGGAGGTGGCAGACGCTGCGGCATTCAAGGACGTGCCGTACTTGGAGTTCAGCGAGACTATGCCCAAACTGGAGGATGAAGTACGCGTGATAGGCTACCCTATCGGCGGGGATAGGCTGTCCGTGACGCGCGGAATTGTGTCGCGCATTGATACGTTGCCGTACGCGCATCCGCAGAATGAGTCGCACCTGATTGTGCAGGTGGACGCGGCTATCAATCACGGTAACAGTGGCGGTCCGGTGTTGATGGATGACAAAGTGGTGGGTGTGGCGTTTCAGGGATTGATGCAGGCCAATTCCACCGGTTACATGATACCTCTGCCGGTGATTCGACGGTTTTTGAAGGATGTGGAGGACGGTCGCTATGATCGCTATGTAGAGATAGGCGCCGATTTTTTTCCCATGCAGAACCCTGCCATGCGCAGGCACTATAACTTGTCGGACGATGCGATGGGGACTTTGGTGGGAGATGTCGTGCGAGGCAGCAGCAGCGATGGAAAATTGAAGGTGGGAGATCTCGTGGTGGCGGTGAATGGGCACGCCGTGGATGGTTCTGCCATGATCGAGCTTGACGGCGAGCGCGTGAAGTTGGAGGAGATAGTCGAGCGCTCTTTCCGTGGGGATGAACTCACTTTCCGCATCATACGCGAGGGCAAAGAGATGGAAGTAAAGGTCTGTCCGGAGCCTCTGCCGGCCAACCGCATAACGGGCAGGGAGTTCGATCGCATGCCCCGCTATGTGCAGTTTGCCGGGCTTGTGTTCCAGCCTTTGCAGGTTGATGTTATCGGCGCCCATTCTCTGGCTCCGAGTAACTTTATTGTG
Source organism: uncultured Akkermansia sp. (assembly GCA_947626545.1). Taxonomy (GTDB): domain Bacteria; phylum Verrucomicrobiota; class Verrucomicrobiia; order Verrucomicrobiales; family Akkermansiaceae; genus Akkermansia. The sequence goes on from CANQSS010000038.1 coordinate 7,461, forward strand.
GAGATGGATGATTACATACGCCGCGGAGGTGCGCTGAAAAAAGAGGATATCGTGGTGATGACTAATGTGTTGCGAGACGAAGTGAACGCGAAGTTTGACTCCTTTGGCAGCGGCATCGTCACGAAAGTGAATGGGGTGGAAGTGAAGGGACTGCGCCATCTCTATAACCTGCTTTTTCCCGAGGGTGGGAAACGGGAGTCGGAGTTCACTGTGATTGAGTTCAAGAATGCAGAACGTCCCTTTGTCGTGGAGAATGCTGCGTTGCAAGCAGCTCATGACCGTATCCGCGCCATGTACAATGTGCCGGAAAATGCTTATTTGGATGAAAACCAAAACAATTGATGAAAATGATGGGAAAGTTTACTATCGGATGTGTGCTATTGAGTGTGGCGCTTCTCGGCGCGTGTAAACCCACGCCGCGCACTGCAAATGACCACCCTAGCAAAGCAGAAGCAGAATCTGCCGCCGAGCCACCTTCTCCGGGACAGCAGTCTCAGGAGAATCCGTCTCCGGCTCCGCTGCAACCCGCCGTTGAGCAACCTGCCGGCTTGCTGAAGGTCTTTGTGGTGAGTCGCGCACACAACCCGCTTCGCCCTTGGGAAATGGAGGGCGACAAGACGAATTCGTCCATGGGTGTGTATTTGGGGAATGGCCGAGTGCTGACAACGTCGGAAAACTTGCCGACTGCGACGTATGTCGAGATTCGGTTGCCGGATCAGTCGCGGGCGGTTCCGGCTCGGGTGGTCAAAGTGGACGCAGATTTGGGCTTGGCATTGCTCACGGTGCAGCACGAGAAAGATACGAGTATCTTCGATGGCATCCGTGCGCATGAGGTTGGCGCTCCCGTGCAGTTAGGCGATGTAGCGCAGGTGCACAGCTTGGTTAATAATGTGACGCCGGTGCAGGCGGATGTGAGAGCCGAGAGCACCGATACAGACGAAGCACAGGTACCGCTCATGACCATGCGGGCGAGCTCGCCCTTACCTCAGAACATGGAGGATGGATTGCCCCTGCTCAAGGATGGGCGCATCGTTGGAATGGTGGTGAGTTACAAAGCCAGCAATCAATCTCTGAATGTGGTGAACGCTGAGCTCATTCGACGTTTTCTGTTGCAGAAACCGGAGGCTTCCGGAGTCCCTGTGCTGGGTGGAAACTTTGTTTCGCTCAACGATCCGGTTTTTCGCAAGTATCTAAAGTTAGACCCCAAGCAGGGCGGACTTTACGTGAGCAAGGTGGAACCGTCCAGCTCACTTGCCGCGGCTGGTGTGCGAGCCGGGGATGTTTTGGTGTCGGTGGAGGGTGAACCGTTGGATGCGGTTGGCAATTGTAAGCACCCCATTTACGGTGTCATCAAAATGTCGGGGTTGATTCGCAGCCTCAAGCCCTGCGGGGAGAGCATTACGTTGGGCATGATGCGCGACGGGGAGGTCTATCAGGCGACGGTACCGTTGAACCGCGATGCTGTGGAAAAATCGCCGTTGCGCCGAGAAAAACCCGGCACACCGCCGCGCTATATCATGTGGGGAGGTCTGCTGTTCCAGCCCCTTACAGTGGATTACCTCGACGCGCTGGAACACCGAGCCGGTTCGCTTCCTATTTCCTTCGTGCGCGTGCGTGAAGGTGGAAAGAAGCTTGCGGAGCAGGGTATTCAGGAGCCTGTGGCTCTCACCTTTGTGATACCCATGCCCGCCACCCTCGGCTATGATACACTCGGCTTTTGTCGGGTTACTCACGTGAACGGGAAGCTCGTCCAATCTTTTGCACAGTTTGCCGACCTGCTGGATGCTCCCACTCCGGATGGCTCCGTTCGACTCACCATTGATCGGGCTCCGTACGACATCTACTTGGATCGCCGGACGGTGGAGGAGAGCAACGATGTCCTGCGTCGTCGTGTCATCCATACGCTGCGTCGGATATCCTCCGAGCCGCATACGGTGGCTTCCGGGGATACTAAACCATAACAAGAAACATATTAATGCTTTGGCTGGTAAAACTAAAGGCCTGAAAACGGACAGGCTGACGTAAATAAGGCTTGCCAGACTAGCTGAGAGGTGTATCATCTATGCGCACGGAGTGTGGCTACCCGTTATGCGAGGCCATGCAGTCTGGATACAGATCGGGGAGTACTCCGCAAATCACATCAATACACAGCATAGCGCAGTTCCGGGTATCGTATGCGGATTCGATTGCTGTGAACACACAGAACGACCATGTCAGAACATTACACGCAAGGCAGGCAGGGGCAAGGTGCCCGTAACCGCCGCCGTTATCATTCCAATCGCAATTATCGTCACCGTATGCCGCGCCCTGAAGCGCCTAAGCCTTCGTTCTTTAAGCGCGTGCTTTCCTTCTTTGGCCTTGGTAAGGACAAGGGTAAGGATGTGAAGGTAAAACCGGTCAAAGGTACGAACAATCAACCGTCTCAGAAGGTGCGCGTGGCTCAGCCTCGTGGATCGCACAGTGGCAACCCTGCTGCTGCTTCTAAGAAGTCACGTCGCCGTCCCGCGTCGACTCCACCAACTGAGAACGGGCGACTCTATGTGGGCAACCTCTCCTTTGAGACCACAGAGCCGGAGCTGGAGGATTTGTTTAAGGGCTTCGGGCGCGTACGCAGCGTGGAGATTATCTATAATTCCCGCACGTACCGCAGCAAGGGCTACGCCTTTGTGGAAATGGAGGAGCTCTCAGATGCCAAGCGTGCCGCAGAGGAGTTGCATGGTCAGCCCTTCATGGGACGTGAGCTGCGTGTGAGTGCGGCTAGTGAAAAGAACGAGCATGACGACGATGAGCGCGCTGCAGGGTCCGCCGCTAAGAGAACGGAGCGTGATGATCACGATGCGGAAGGCGTTGCTTTCGGCGAGGAAGTTGTCGTTACACTGCCCGAAGCGGGGTCGGCCGCTGAAAAGCCGCAGGCTTAGTATAATTTATAACTCGGGGGATGAGGTGGGCTGCAAGCTCCCTCTCCCCCGCTCCCTTTATACGCACACCATGTCAATAGCGGAGCGACTTCAGGAGGTACGTGAGCGTATCGCTCGGGCAGAGGCTCGCGCCGGGCGTGCTCCGGGCAGTGTCCGGCTGTTGGCAGTGAGTAAGACTTTCCCTGCTTCCTTTGCACAAGAGGCCTATGATGCCGGGCAGCGCCTCTTCGGCGAGAATCGTTTACAGGAGGCACTGGAAAAAATCCCACAGCTTCCGGAGGATGCCGTTTGGCACATCATCGGCCCTTTGCAGCGCAACAAGGTGCGCAAGGCCCTGGAGGCCGGTGTAGCGCTCATTGAGGCGGTGGATTCCCTGCGCACGGCGGAGACTATTTCGCGCATTGCCGGTGAGCTGGGTAGGACAGCAGCAATTTTGCTGGAGGTAAATATTGATGGTGAGTTGAGTAAGCACGGTTTTTCGCCTGCTGAGTTGATGACGGCGTGGGGGCAGCTTTCTGCCCTGGCGCACGTTGAGATACGGGGATTGATGTGCATCCCCGCGCCGGTAGAAAACGCACAGCTGGCGCGTCCGGCTTTTGCTGCTTTGCGGGAGTTGGCGGAAGATCTACGCGCGCGGGGGCCATTTCCTCTCCCGGTTCTGTCCATGGGCATGAGCCATGATTTTGAAGAAGCCATAGAAGAGGGCGCCACCGAAGTGCGCGTCGGTTCCTATATTTTCGGCGCACGCGCTTATCCCGTTGACCCCTCATGAGTGAAGACTTCAACGAATTCAACAGCTGGGACTGCGGAGGTGCCGCGGCCATGCTTGCTGTGGTTCCCGCAGTTTTCTATTTTGTGAACTCGGACCATGATCTCACAGGTACTGCCATTATGGCGGGCATTGCTGTGGGAGTTGGGCTTTTTATTTTCGTTGTGGCGCATCTCACGGATAGCCACCTGATTGGACGCCTCCTTCAGCTGATCGGTATTTTGCTTTGCATAGGCTACTGGGTTTTTGCCATCCACATGTGGAGCACAAATTCCAAATTCTCTCCTCCCGACCCGGCTGATGTTCCTGCTGCCGATACCTCCTCCCCCGCCGCTCAATAGGCCAGGACAAACGCATTAGAGGCACATCCGCCCCAAGAAAAAGCGTCCCCCAATGGTAATGCAGCAACCGTAGGCTGCTGACTATGTACGAAGTACGATGTGCGATTTGAGAAATTCGCGCGCGTTGCGCGGGATTGCCGAACCATAGGCGGCAAAATGCCGCCTATGTACGATGTTGGATGTACGATGTACGATTGAGGAATTCGCGCGCTTTGCGCGGGAAAACGACCGACGGCTGTAAGCCAGTTTGGTCAAAAGCATAGCTTTTGCCCCGTAGTGGTGAGGAGTCGTGGAGCGACTCCGAAGCAACCAGGGCAGGGCGGTGCCGGTGAGTCAACACGCACGACGGCCCCAAGCAGCTGCGAGGCAGCTGCTCATGTACGATGGACGATTTTCGATGTACGATTTGCAAATAATGCGCAGCAGAGATGCGGGTGGCGAGTAGACAGCGCGGATGCGCTGCCCCGCAGGGGTGAAAACTGGCGACGGCCCCAGGCATCCGCGAAGCGACTGCCTATGTACGATGTTGGATGTACGATGTACGATTGAGGAATTCGCGCGCTTTGCGCGGGAAAACGACCGACGGCTGTAAGCCAGTTTGGTCAAAAGCATAGCTTTTGCCCCGTAGGGGTGAGGAGTCGTGGGGCGACTCCGAAGCAACCAGGGCAGGGCGGTGCCGGTGAGTCAACACGCACGACGGCCCCGATGAGGGCGCACGCGCAGCGGGCGGTAAGTGCGTATGGACAGCGCGGATGCGCTGCCCCGCAGGGGCGAACCGGCAGGGTGGTGCCGGTGAGTCAACTTGGGAAATTCCCGCGCCTGCTCGCGAACTTGGCGAAGCATGCCGTCTTGCTGGCTTACCTCCTTCATCCATGGGAAAACTCATGAGGAATGGGTTGAATGAGCTCAGAGGAGATTTTATTGGGACACGTGTACTCCAAACTGTTGATCACGCGCCTATTCCGAACACGAAAATCGCAATGGCAGCACACGCCGCGATGCAAATGAAGTTGTTCCTCTCTCAATTTTGAGTACATCTGCCATTCAGAACATATTTTCGCAACGCGCACATTATTAATAAATCGTACATCGTATATCGCACATCGTATATTAGCAACCTCATTTTCTAATGCGGTTGCCCTGGGCTTGTTCTTGATGTTGCCGGCTTGATGTGGTATATTACGGACGGCAGGTTGGTGCCTGTCGTCCACCAATTGGAGAAAAAAGAGCGATGAAACGAATCATTCTCAGTATTCTGCTGGCCGCCGGAGTGTACGGCGGGGAAATGCCCGTGATGGACAGTCTGGAGGGTGCTCTTCCGGTTGCCAAACGGGAAGGACGTACCATTATTCTGAACTTTACAGGCAAGGAATGGTGCCCTGCCTGCATTCATCTGCGCACAAAAATATTTGCATCCGAGGAGTTCGAGAACCAAGCTGGGGATCGCTATGTGGAGGTTGAGGTGGTTTTTCCCCGACAGCCTGGGGCAGTGAAGGCTCTCGGTGAGGAGAAGTTGCACGACAACGAGAGAATGCTCAACGAATATCATATCACTTCAGGTTTCCCGACTATGGTGTTGCATGATGGAGACGGTTTGCCTTTTGCCGTGGTGGTAGGCTCGCGCCGGACCCCTGCAGAGCTTATTGCGGCTCTCGAGGAAGCACAGCAGGTGCGCGAGCAGAGGGATGCCCTGTTGGCGCGTGCCGAAGGAAAGCAGGGGATGGAGCGTGCTGAAGCCTTGGCTGAAGCTATGCGCGTTGTGCCGGAAAATTTGCGTTTCAAGTACACGGATATCGTGAATGAAATTAATGCGCTCGACCCTGAGAATACCTTGGGCTTCAAAGATGTGGTTGAGGCTCCAAAGCTATACGTGCAACAGATCGAGTCTCTCCACCAGCTTACGCGGGGTTTTGTCGGGCACTTGGCCCCGGAGGAGCTGCAAGAGCAGGCGCAGAAAGTACAGGATTTTATTCAAAATACTCCGAATTTGCAGCCGGAGGTTGCTCAGTTGGCCTGGCGCGTCAAATCGGAGATACATGCGCTGAGGCGTGAATATGAGCAGATGGCTGCGGATATGCAGCGGGCCGTTGATGCTGCTCCAAACTCTAATCTTGCCCCCCGCCTGCGCGCCAACATAGAGCACTACGAAAAAATTATTCGCCCGAAGCTGGAGAATGAGGCTTCATGTGAGAAGTAAATGCGTTCTCTCCCTCATGCGGTCGGTATGATCAAGAAGCTGCTGTCCCTGTTCATCGCCACTGCCGCATCCAGTATGGCGAATCCTGTGCCGCTACAAAGGGATGCGGAGTGGCCTTGGTGTCTTTCTGCCGTGGTGGCGGATGGAGTGGAGGCACTTCTGACCTCGGGAGGCTGCGGAGTTTCTGTTCATGATTTGGTGGTATGCAGCAGGCAGGGAGAGCAGCGCGTTGTGCGGTATTTCATGCCAGGCATCTATCATCACCCGGGCGGTACGAAAACCAACCCGGAAACAGTGGATTACGTAGATGGCAAGTTTTTGCTTTACAACAGAGCTGGTGAGTTGCTTATTGCCGTTCCCATTGAGAAGCTGTCGGATGAGGAGGCTGTCGATAGGTCTGCCCGGTATCAATTTGCTCTCGCATGCGTGGAGGGGAGCTTCGATTCGCGCGTTGACCATTGGAAGGAGGATAAGCAGCGGCAGGAAGAGATTGGTAAGCAGCTTATTGCTACGGGGAAAGACTATTTTATCACTCGTCCGCTGATCTCTGCCGGTGACAGCGTACAGGCACACGTTGGGGTATGCCCTGGAGACAAGCAAAATATCTATTGTATTCAGGTGTGGAGGACAACGAGTAGTTCCCTGTGCTCCACCACCTACTATGCTGAGAGCGAAACGCCCTACACGAGTGGCTACGTGTGCGACGCTGCTGTGGTACTCACCCATCATGACAGAGGTGGAAAGATTGAGGCACTCATCATCGATTTATCCCATGAATTGGTGCTGGAGTATCGCATGGACAGACGAGAGCCGGAGGATGAGAGTCGCTACCAAGGTAGTCACGAGCATGTGACTGCAACGGGAGATTACACCTCTGAAAAATGCACCGTGAGGCAGGGGGAGGAGTGGGACGATGATAGCGATGGGGGCATACACATGAAGTTCGGTTCATGCGGGGGGAATCAATTGGTGTGGAGCTACGACTCCAGGACCATGCAGTGCGATGTGAAGCAGGTTGCCTTCCGCCCCAATGAGCCGCACGAGGTCAACTATGCCGTCACGGGGAAAGGGCAATTGCGCAAAATTCCCTTCTATGCTCAGCAGAAAACGTACCTCCCAATGCAGCAGGAAATCGAGTTGCCCGCCAAAGAGGAGGTTGCTGAAAAACCTCTCCAGTGGGTGTGTTACGATGAGTTCAGGACACGTGCGCAGGAGAAATTGGACTCCTTGACGGAGCTGGTTAAATTGGCGGAAGAGGTGGATGACCGGGATTCCGCCTATTTCTTGATGATGGCACTGATGGTGGAGGAGAATGGGTTCAACGAGAAGGCCATTTCCTACGATGTGCACTCAGAGCAGCTCGACGCAGGACAAAAAAAGGAGGTCATTGAGCTCAAGACACAGGTCCTTCTTGTCAATGCCGAGGCATGTGCCGCTGTGCGCGGAGCAGCGCAGAAAATTATTGATGCTCAGGGTTACGGCGATTCTCTTATCTGTGACTTCTTTACAGATCTCTGCGAGCACATGCAACCGTATGAAGATGCTGCTGAGTGACAGCTACACGATTAGCTTTTTCCCATGAAACGCATGGGAAATGGGATGAATAATCTCGGAGAAAATTTTATTGGGGAGATGTCTGAATAACCTGCAAGCAGTCTGTTTTTTGGCTTGCCAGAGAGATGGGAAGGGATTAAACTGACGGGGTATGATGAAGAGATTTTTTCTGTTCGCGGCTCTAGGCATTTCGGGAGCATTGGCAGTGGAGGCGCCACCTACCATACCGGATGGTCAGATCACGTACGACGAGGTCAGCTACCAGAATGGTGCGTCGGAGCTGCCGGCAGAATTCATGGAGCCTTCTCCCGCTGCCGGTGGATACGATGCACTGGCTCTTCCAGCGGTGAGTTCACCTTCCTCCACACCCAACACGGTGATTGACCTGATGCTCTACGCCAGCAACTACCAAGTGCGCGGCATGGGGGTGACGGATGACTTGAGCAAATACGGTACATCCCACTTGTACGCTTCTCACACTTTTGCCAACAAAAATATGTTCCGAAGAGGGATTCAGCACCGTGTGCACGGCTTGGCCGGGGTGATTTGGGATGCCTCGAGTCCGTTGGGGAATATTATGCAATTTGAAGCGGGGTATTCCATTGGGAAAGAGGTGCTGCCTAACTTGTTGGTAGAAGTAGGGTACGATTTTAAGCGCGGCGGGTTGGAGGGGCTGGTCGCAAGACGATTTGACGAGTGTTCCCACCGTTCGACTCAGGAATTTGTCCTAGCTGCCCGCTTCAACGATCATCAGAAAGGCTTTTTCGGACACGCGGAGCTTGCCGCAAGTTTTTACGGCCTCACGGGTTACTACGTGGACGCCGAGGCGGGCTATCGCTTTACGAATATCATGAACAAGTCGCGTTATGGCGCTGATTTGGAGGTGTCCGCCGGCATGGCTCCGTCCTTTAGCTATTGGGGCGGTGGAGTGGATGGTATCGATGCCTATCGGATACGTGTGGCCTTGCAGCCTTTCACGCACGGTGGCAAATTGGGGCGCGATGCTCGCCTGAGCATTACTCCGTGGGTTCAGTGCTCGTGGACCGGTAACAACGCGCGCAAGATACAGCGCGATACCGGTATGGGCATAGCGGATCACTTCCAACTCACCGTGGGAGTGAATGCCGGATATAAGTTCTAACCTTGTACGTAGCTCATGGCGGAGCATATATCTACCCGCAATCCCAACGAGATCGACAAGTTGCGCCGAGCCGGCGAGGTGTCGGCGCTCATTCTCACCGAAGTGGCCAAATTTGTACGCGCCGGGGTGACGACCGCTCAGGTGGATGCTTACGCAGCAGAGCTTTTTGAGCGTGAAAAATGCGGTAACGCCTTCCATGGCTATTACGGCTATCCCGGACACATCTGCATTTCGGTGAATGAGGTGGTGGTGCACGGTATCGGCAGTGATCGTGTCATTAAGGATGGCGATATCGTGAGCCTGGATGTTGGCGCGATCGTGGATGGTTGGTACGGTGACAATGCGCTCACCGTGCCTGTTGGCAATGTAAGTGATGATGTGCGTCGCCTCCTGGCCGTTACAGAAGAGGCTCTTTACCGCGGTATAGCTGAGGCGAAGCAGGGGAATAACCTGGCAGATGTTTGTGGTGCCATTGAGGATTATGTGAAGCCCTTCGGCTTCGGGATTGTCCGAGACTATGTGGGGCACGGTGTGGGACGCCACTTGCACGAAGACCCATCCGTCCCGAATTACCGTCCCAAATACCGTCTGCCCAATTTGAAGCGCGGCATGATATTGGCGATTGAGCCGATGATTACGCTGGGTACCTGGAAAGTGAAGGTGCTGGAGGATAAATGGACGGCGGTGACGCAGGATGGACTGCCCGCCGCTCATTTTGAGCACACGGTGGCGGTGGGTTCCCATGGCGGGGAGATTTTAACGGAGCGCCCACGGAGCGCTTTGCCGGAGCAGCTGGGCATTACTCTCTGATTCATGATGAACGAATATTGGATTCATCCCTACGAAGAAGTACCTCTCGGTGTGGCTGGGCTGGTCATGGGAGTTGTACTTTTGCTGGCACATCTGACGGCTCTGTTCCGTCCGGCACAAACATTGGATCTGGCGCGTGCGGCCGTCTCGTCCGTTCGATTCGGCCAAGCGCTTCTCATTTTCGATTTCGTGTGGATAGCGCTTTTGCTTTGGGGTGCCTCCGCTAATCCACTGCGTATGGAGCTGTTTGACTTTGAGGGTTTGCGCACGCCTCTGCTTATTGCATGCCCTGTGGTATGCTACGTGCTCTGCACACAATCGAAGCCGAATCTGACCGGTCGGGCTCTCGGGTTGTTCTTGCTGCTGCTGGGGATTGTGCCGCTCACTGCGGCGTACCTCAAGGAACCGGTTACGCGTATCCTCATTCCGCTGTGGTGGTACCCCGTGCTGTGCGTGGCGATACTGTGGGTGCCCAAGCCGTATTTGCTGCGTGATTGGTTGGCGTGGTTTTCCGAGCACCTGTCTCTCACGCGCATGCTGGCGGCGCTTGGCGCTTCCTATGCTGCGGCTATTCTCACCTGCGCCATCCTTTTCTGGTTATGATGACGACGACTCCCGATGCCCTGTACACCGCAGATTACGTGGTCACTCAGAATGCCGGGCGTGATGTAATACGCCAAGGCGCCTTGGCGGTGGCAGGTGATGCGATTGAATGCGTGGGGCATGCGGATATGCTTACGACGCTCTATCCGGATGCTCGGCGGGTGGATTTGGGACGTGCTGTTATCATGCCGGGTCTCATCAACGCGCATACGCATGTGTCCATGAGTTTGTTGCGCGGGTACTCGGATGACAAAGCGTTGCAGGATTGGTTGCAGAAAGATATTTTCCCGCAGGAGGCCAAACTGACGCCGCATCTCGTCGAACTCGGCGCTCGTTTTGGCATGGCGGAAATGATACGCAGTGGTACCACGGCGTTCTACGACATGTACATGTTCGAGGACAGCGTGTTTCGCGCTGCCGACGAGATGGGATTGCGCGCAGTACTTGGCGAGAGTACGACCAAGTTTTTCCCAACTCTGGTGGCCAAGGACAAGGAGGTCTATTTCGACCTCGTGCGCAGGTACAGTGCGGAGTGGACGGATCATCCACGCATCCGTCAGGCTGTGGTGCCGCACGCGCCTTACACCACCACGCCGGAATTGCTTCGCGAGTGCCACGATTTGGCGGATGAAACCGGTTCGCTTTTCGGTATGCATTTGGCAGAGACACCTTGGGAAACGCAGCAGTGCCTGGCAGAACACCATTTGCGCCCCGTAGCCTACTGCGCACAACTTGGATTGTTGCGGCCGGATACCACATTTTTCCACTTGGTGGACGTGGATGAGCAGGACATGGGCATGCTTGCCGATAGTCGTTGTGCGGGTGTGCACAATCCCGCTTCCAATATGAAGCTTGCCAGCGGGGTGTGCCCTGTGTGCGCTTTGCGCGCTGCGGGTGTACCTATGGGGCTGGGTACGGATGGTCCGGCCAGCAATAATGCGCACAATATGTTGCGCGAAATGTATGTGGCCTCTCTCTTGCAGAAAGTGCACGCTCTTTCGCCCACTGTTGCTCCGGCGCAGGAGGTCCTCGACCTCGCCACCTTGGGCGGTGCCGCGGCTTTGCATGCGCCCTATATCGGCTCCCTGGAGCCGGGCATGAAGGCGGATTTCATCGCGCTGGATCTCTCGTCTCCCAATATGCAGCCGGTGCATAACATTGTCTCGCAGCTGGTGTATGCGGCGAGCGGCGCTGAAGTTTGCCTGACCGTGGTGGATGGCTGTGAGCTGTACCGTGATGGCAAATTCACCACTTGCGATTACGCAGCCCTGTTGGAAGAGATACAGGAGGCTCTGACATGGACGTGCAAATGACAGAGCGCCCCATTGCAGAGTTGCCTTATGCGGCTATTGATTTTGAGTCTGCCGGCGCTGCGCCGGGAGAGACGGATCTACCGATCCAGGTGGGTATGCTGTGCGCGCCCTCGCTGTTTGCTCCGGTGGAGTTTTTTACCACGTACTTGGCTTGCGAGCGACCGGTTCGTTGGTCGGCCTCACGCTTGCACGGCATCACCACAGCGGATTTGAAGGGCGCCCCCACCATGCTCTCGCTCTGGCTCACATTCCGGCATTTCCTCGCCGGACGCGTGGTGGTGGGGCATAATCCGTCCACCGAGCGACGTTTTCTGCGCGTGTTCCCGGCGCATGGCTTTGGACCATGGTTGGATACGTTGGCGTTGGCGCGTCACTGCATCCCCACTCTACAGGATTTGACTCTTTCTTCGGTGTGTGAAGCATTGGGTGTTGTGTCGGCGGTCGATCAATTGGTGCCGGAGAAGACATGGCATCACGCGCTGTACGATGCCGCCGCTTCGTTGGAGGCTCTGCGAGCGGTGGTGCGGGCCTTGCAACTGCAGGATCGTCCCTTGCGTACACTTCAATTTGCCCTCAAGGTGTCTGACTGATGGATACACCCTTGCTTCAAGTGCGCAACTTGCGCGTCGAGTTTCGATCCCGAGGCGGAGTGACCTATGCGGTGAACGGTGTGGACTTTGACCTGCACGCCGGCGAGACGTTGGGTGTGGTGGGTGAATCCGGCTCCGGCAAATCAGTAACGTGCAGTGCTATCATGGGGTTGTTGCCCAAGCCCCCCACTTGGATTCATCCGGAGGCCACGGCCATTTTTGAAGGGAAGGATTTGCTGCGCCTCAGCGAGCGGGAGTTGTGCCGTATCCGAGGCAATGCCATTTCCATGATTTTTCAGGATCCCATGACGTCGCTCAATCCCTGCATGCGCATCGGTGACCAAGTGGCTGAACCTCTCGTCATCCATTGTGGTCTCTCCCGCAAGGAGGCGCGCGCTCGCGCCATTCGCGAGTTGGAGCTCACCGGTATTCCGGATGCCGCTCATCGTGCCGATTGTTTTCCGCATGAGTTTTCCGGCGGCATGCGCCAGAGAGTGATGATCGCCATGGCTCTCGTCACGCGCCCACGCGTCCTGATTGCTGATGAACCCACCACCGCCTTGGATGTAACGGTGCAAAAGCAGGTGCTGGATCTTCTCCGCGCGCGTCAGCAGGATCTCGGCACGTCGATCATTCTCATCACCCATGATTTGGGTGTGGTACGGCACTACGCCCATCGCATCCAAGTGATGTACGCCGGCAGCATCTTGGAACATGCCCCCACAGAGGAGCTGCTCGCCCACCCCATGCATGCTTACACCCGTGCCCTTATTGCGGCCGTGCCGGATCCCTCTCAGCGTGGACAGCTGCTCCCGACTATCCCGGGATTGCCGCCAAATCTACGCGAACCCATTCGCGGCTGTTCATTTCGTGAGCGCAATACCATGGGTCACCCGGAGTTGTGCCTCACCGACACCGTCCCTCAACTTATCGAACATTCCCCCGGGCACTTTGTGCGCAACTGCCCGGGGTGTTATTTGCGATCACATCCGCCCCAAGAAAAAGCGATCTCAATACGCAATTCATTTACGATTTACGATTTATGATTTACGATTTGCAAATAATGCGCAGCGGAGCTGCGGGAAAACGGTCGGCGGCTGCAAGGTCGTCTGGCCAGGCCGCAGGGCTGCCCCGCAGGGGCGAAAACTGGCTTACAGCCGTCGTCAGTTTTCACCCCTGCGGGACAAAAGCTATCGCTTTTGGCTAATCGACCTTACGGCCGTCGGTCGCTTTCACGGATTTGCCCAATCATCAAAGGTTTGAACTTCTTGCTGGCTTACTTCCTTCATCCATAGGTAACGCATGGGAAATGGGTTGAATGAGCCCAGAGAAGATTTTATTGGGACACGTGTGATTTGCGATCGGATTGTTGATTTTTTTCTCCCTTCTCCGGCGTTCATTTGATAAGATATGCAACGAACCCTAAAACTCCCTATGAAAATGACCATCCTTCTCTGCCTCGTTTCATCCCTCTGCCTGGCCACTGCGCAGGAGGGACAGCCTGTCCCCGCGCCCAAGCAAGCCGATTGCTCGCCATCATGTAACGGCTCCCACGTTGAGCGCAATAAAGCTGCCATGAAGAAGTTTGAGCAGATGATCAACACATGTGATGAGGCTCTGGCCGATGAGCTGGTGGCAGATGATGCTCCTTTCTTTACCCCGGCTTCCGAGGAGCCGCTGTACGGTGGCTCGGGCTACCTCTCCGTGGTGCGCTGGATGCGTTCCGGCTTTTCAAATGTGCGGTGGCACCTGGAAGAAATGGTGGCAGAGGGCAATGTGGTGGCTGTACATTGGACGCTTATCGGTACGCATGACGGAGAGTTTATGGGCATTCCTCCCACCGGGAAGAAGATTTCCTGTTCCATCATGAACTTTTATACTTTCAATGATGAGGGCAAAATCGTCAACGATCTCGCTGCCGAGGGCATGATTGGTATCCTTCGTGGCATTGGTGCGCTGAAGTGAGGCACTTGTGTTTTCTCTCCGCCGATTCTTGGTACAAGTTGATGAGGCTCAGGTAGCGTGCAGGCAAATCAAGCTGAAGCAGTGCGGCGCTAGGGCAAATGCATTTGAGAGAAGGACATCAACAGAGAAAATATCCTTATTGACTGATATGCCTGTTTATACGTATCAAAATCATCACAACAATCGGCCATCATGATGATGGGTCTAGAGGAATCTCTGTATACGTTCATGATTCAAAAATCTGCGCAACGCGCACATTATTAATAAATCGTACACTATTGATTCGAGGTGGTATAATCAGAAGCGCTGAGAGGGAAATCCTCAACGGAGCTCCTCGACATAACGGGCGGAGCCTCAAAAGAGGCTCCATGCGGGAACGTTCATATCCGTACGTGGGCTTAAAGCCCTTTACGACGTCAGTTCTTCCCGCATTCCGTTATGTTGAGGTCTATCAAAGATAAGATAGTTGAGAGGGCTAGCCATAGTCCACAATAGTGTTATATCCGCTTGATAGACACTCTCACAACAAGTATATATATCAATCATATCATGAAAGCTAAAGAAAGCAATATCAAACAAAGCGAGGCGGACGAAAAGGGCCAACTTCAATTTGTGGGAGTTGATTTAGGGGGAAAGATAAACTACGCCTACCTCGATGGG
>CANQSS010000039.1 GCA_947626545.1 uncultured Akkermansia sp.
CTAGTGCTCAGGGGCAACTTTGTGGCCTACCGGCGCTCTGACACTTTCGAGGGTTCAGAGTTGCCGGCGGAAACGCAGGTGCGCGAGCAGGAAGTTTTCCGCGCCGAGCCGCGCTCGTACGTGTGCGTGCAGTCCTTTTTCTCGCGTTCCTACCATAGCAGCTACCATATCGTTGCGTTGGAGGATGCCGAGGTGGCTTACATCGATGATCACACGCCGGCCGTGGAGCCGGAAATCTACGGTTCCCTAGAGCAGCAATTCATTCCCGTGTTTGTGCATGAGCTTGCTGCGCGCAATTTCCGCATCTTCACCCACGTATCGGAGAAGGAGGAGGCCGTGCGTCTTCTGCAGCGTGCGGAGATGGCTGCGATGCTCGGGCAGCTCTCGGCGGGCATCGCTCACGAACTCAACAATGCTGTCGGCGTCATCTCCCGTCGTGCCGCTTTTGTGGCCGAACATCTCACAGCGTTCTTGAATGCGGATGCCCCAAAGAATGCCGAGCTGTTTCGTCTGGGGTATGAGGATGATTCCTATGTAGCGGCTGCGGATATCCGCACGCGCGCCCGCCAATTCGAGCGTGAATGGAATTTGTCTCAGGAGGCAGCAAAGGTGCTTGCTCATGTGGTGAGCGGGGCAGATGAGTTGGCGCAGCGCGGTGCATCTTTTGTGAAGCACGTGGGGCAGAATTACCGCTTTTGGGAGCTAGGGCATGATTTGCGCGATTTGGAAATGGCTGCTCGGCATGCGTCGGGCATTGTGCGCGCGGTGAAGCTGCTTGGCGGTGGCAGTAGCAGTCGGGCTGAGGGTGTCAGCGTGAACCAATCTGTGAAAGACGCGCTCAACCTGCTTACCAACCGCATTAAGAATATGCAGGTGAACGTGCAATTTGGCGATGTGCCGACTATTTTTGCCGACGTCACTGAACTTGTGCAGATTTGGACCAATATCATCAAAAATGCGTGTGATGCCATGGAACAGGCTGATACGCCGCAGCCGGAAATTTGCATAGCCACGGCTCACATCCATGCGGGTGGTCTGCAGTTGCTGCCAACGGAGTACGTGGCTGTCACTATTTCCAATAATGGTCCCCCTATCCCGGAGGAAATACGCGACAAGATTTTTCAACCAAGCTTCACGACAAAGAAGCTCGGGCTGGACTTCGGCCTCGGGCTTGGTCTCTCCATTGTGCGCCGGCTTGTGGACAGCTACGGCGGCACGATTGAACTTCATAGCACTGACTCTACCACTACATTCACCATTAACTTACCTACCACACAAATCCATGGATAAAATTCATATCATCTGCGTCGATGACCAGCCCGAAGTGCTGGATTCCGTCATGAGGGATTTACGCCCTCTTTCTGAACATGTGCGCTTGGAGGATGCTTCAGGCACGGCAGATTGCCTGCGCTTGATCGATCAAATCGACTCCGAGGGTGGGCACATCGCTGTGGTCATTTCTGATCAGGTGATGCCCGGGGAAACTGGCACTGACCTGCTGGGGAAAGTGGCCAAGGATCGCCGATTCCGTCACACGCGTAAAGTCCTTCTCACAGGGCAAGCCACGCATGCCGACACCATCAATGCCATCAATGAAGGGCAGGTGGATAATTATGTGGAAAAGCCCTGGGAACCTGAAAAGCTGCTGAGCACGGTGAAGCGCTTGCTCACCCTCTATCTGTTGGATGCGGGTATCGACTACAAGCCCTACATGAGCATCATTGATACGCCGACTCTTCTCTCTAAATTGCACTGATTTTTTCCTGACTACCCATGAACAAGCAAATATATATTCTGGCGGCGGCTGCGTGGGCAGTGGGGGCTGTAGCTCCTGCCGCTACTCTGTCTGACCGCGTGGACGACCAAGTGGCGCGGGCAAAGAAAGCGCTCGTTCTTTACGAAAAGCCGGAAGGTTTTGTGCGCAAAGTCAAACTTTCCTGGCTGGAGCAGTTCCAACTGGCGGCCGTGCAGCCGAATGGCAGCAATGGTCTGCACCTCAAAGACGGGGCTTCGCCGGTGAATCAGGAATTTCGCCGCTCATGGGTGGGAGTCACTGCTGATTTCAAGGGAGATACCACATTCCGCACATGGGTACGTCTCGGAGGTTTGCCGGAGCGTGAGACTTTCAAGGATGGCCGCACCAAGCGTAATTTTAGCTACACGAGCCTCTTCGAGCTGTGGCTCAAAAAGGATATCCACTCAGTCAAGGGACTCAGCGTGCAGGTGGGAAAGATCAAGTCGCTTTTCACGACAGATTATTCCATCCCCAGTTCCTCGATTGCTTGCATTGAGCGCTCCATCATTTCCAATCAGTTTGCGCAAGATTCCAACTGGGGTGTCGATGTGACCTATGCGCCCAACAAGAAAGACAAGGTCTATCTGCAACTCATGGCTAATGACCGTGCCAGCGCCACTAAGAATCCCGGTCACACGGATGAATACACTGATGGTCGCGGATTCTCCGGAGAGTTCGGTTGGGAGGACAAGTGCTTCATTATTTTGGGTGCTTCGCACAAGTATCGCGTTACCGATTCCGGATACCACGCCCTCTCCGCCCAGTACCTGCACGACTTTGATAATGCCTACCACAGCAAGCATAATCCCGGCGCCAATTACTTTGGCCTTGGCTTCCAGGATGCTGTCTCGCTAGGCTATGAGTTCAAGCATGGTCGCTTCCATTTCTTGTCCAACGTTGTCGCTGCTTTCGAGCAGGAGACCGGCAAGGGCACCAACAATATCGGCCTGCAGCTCCAACCCATGTACTCTGTCACCCCGCATGTAGATCTCATTTTCCGCTACACCGGCATGACAGGCCATGGCGCATGCAAGCTCGGGGCGGATCGCTATATCTGCACCCAGACCACGGCTCCCTCTTGGGCAGACAGCATCAACGCCTTTTACTTCGGCGCCGATTTCTACGCATCCGCCAAGGATAAGAATGCGCTGAAACTGATGGTTGGCGCGGAGTACACTACTGCCCGCTCAGAAGGCTCGGATTGCTACAACGGCTGGACCTTCAGCTCCGCCGTGCGCTGGAGCTTCTAAGGATTAGCGTTTACATTTTCTTGCTAATTCATGCGCCCTGTGTTACCATGGGGCGCATGAAGTTTTTGGTCACAGCCGGACCAACACGCGAGCCGATTGACCCGGTGCGCTATATTACGAACCGTAGCAGCGGTAAAATGGGCTATGCTGTGGCTGGTGCTGCTCGACATGAGGGACATGAGGCTGTTCTCATCTCCGGTCCTACCGCACTGGATGTGCCGCCGGGGGTGGACTTCATCCATGTAGAGACGGCGCAGCAGATGTACGATGCTGTGCGTGATATGGCGCGGGACGCCGATGTGGCGATTATGTGCGCGGCTGTGGCAGATTACCGTCCGGTGCATGTGTCGCATCAGAAGCTCAAGAAGAGCGAGGGCAGGATACTTTTAGAGCTGGAGCGTACTCCGGATATCTTGGCGAGCACGCGGGCGGAGTTCGGTTTCAATGGTGTGTTGGTTGGTTTTGCTGCGGAGACGCAACATCTCATCTCCAATGCACGTGAAAAACTGCTGCGTAAAGGGTGCGACATGATCGTGGCGAACGACGTGTCTCTGCCGGGCATTGGTTTCGGCTCGGCGGAGAATGAAGTGACGCTGGTGTTGCCGGATCGCGAGATTCAATTGCCGAGGGAAAGCAAAGAGTGGCTGGCCATGCGAATTGTGGAACAAGCTTTGGCGCTGCTGCCATGAACGAGCTGCTGCGCGAGTTGGGATGGTCTCCCCGCTGGCAAGCTGCTTTGGAGCAGCTGCACCAGTCTGCGTGGTATCCCGCGCGCATTTGCCGTGAAACGCGCATCAATTTCTCACTGCTGGCGCCCGGTATAGGGGAACACGAGGCTGTGCTGGCCGGCAAACTTTGGCACGATGCCGCCACAGACGCTGATCTCCCCACTGTGGGTGATTGGGTGGCGGTAGATCCCGGTGACGGTTCAGAACTGCCCGTTGTGCGCGCACTGCTACCGCGCCAAAATCGCTTTTCACGCAAAGTCCCGGGTAAATCATGTGCCGAACAGGTCATTGCAGCCAATGTGGACGTTGTAGTTGTCGTTACTGACGCACTGGTGGATTTTAACCCCAAGCGCATAGAACGTTATCTGACGCTCATTCGTAAAAGCGAGGCACTGCCCATGGTGCTGGTGAACAAGAAGGATGTCACCCCAACAGAGGCGATTCGGACTGCTCTTGCACAACTGGAATCCATGGCGCCGGGCGCAGTGCACTCCGTGAGCGCGGCTCAGGCTGAGGGTTTCCCTCCCCGGCTATTGGATCCTCCCCCGGGCTGCACGATGCTCATCATTGGCTCTTCCGGAGTGGGTAAAAGTACGCTCGTAAATGCCTTGCTTCAACGCGAATGTCGCCAAACAGGCGCTGTCAACGCTGTGACGGGTAAAGGGCGCCATACAACAGTGGCTCGCGAGTTGCTTCTTCTCCCTGGCGGCGGTGTGCTCATCGACAATCCCGGCATGCGGGAGGTGCAGATGTGGACAGATGCCGCCACGCTGCGCGCGCAGTTCGCGGATGTGGAATTACTTGCTCGGCAGTGCCGCTTTGCCGACTGTTCCCATCGCACTGATGCCGGTTGTGCCGTGCGTGTGGCCCTTTTGAGCGGCACGCTTTCCCAAGAGCGTTATGAGCATTTTTTGCGCCTCGATGTAGAAATTGCCGCCCTTGAACAACGCGCCGAAAAACGTCGCATGACTTTGGAACGCGTCTCCCGTCGTCAAAAGCACGGTGTCTTGCGCAATCCGTCCGACCGCGAGGAACTTTCCCACTCTCTCGCCCCACACAGGCGCAAGTGGCAAACCGATGAAGGTTGATTTTTCCCTGCACTTTTACTTGACTTTGCACGTCTTACTTGTTAACATCCCTTTTGTCCTGTGGGGATGAAGCAGATGGACGGCAAATATACAACACCTTGTTACCCCCCCCTATTAACCGCAATATATTGATATTGCGTGTGTTGTTTTTTTCTTTTGAGGCTTTTTGTGCAGGCTGTCCCCTGTGCGTTTTCTTTTAAATGCCGAACGAAGAATTTTTTATGATGAAAAGAATACAAATAATGATATGTGCACTGATATTTGGCTTGCTTGCCTTGACCAGCTTGCAGGATACTGCGTGGGCGGAGTACAAACCGATTGATGTCTCTGATATCAAGGGAGAGCAACTCCGGCAGCTTTCAGAACTTGTTGAATCCATCAAAAAGATGCCGCCTCAATCTCGGGATGGATTTCTGTGTGAGCAGCTCGGGCTATGCTTTGCTACAGATGGGACGACAGTCATGTGGCGCGAGTGGAGAGGTCCATGCACGGATTCCTCAAAAGCCTTCTTCGTAGGTAGGAGCGGACGTCCTATGTTCTTCGATAAGCATGTCCGTGCGAGTCCGACATGGACTGCATGTTATAGAGA
The DNA here is from genome assembly GCA_947626545.1 of uncultured Akkermansia sp. Lineage (GTDB taxonomy): Bacteria > Verrucomicrobiota > Verrucomicrobiia > Verrucomicrobiales > Akkermansiaceae > Akkermansia. The sequence continues at coordinate 5,451 of CANQSS010000039.1, forward strand.
GACCTCTCGAATGAATCAGATCAAGGACGGATCCGTTCTCAGCTTTTTCAGGAAAGACATTGATCGCATCGTGTGCAACACGGCGAAATACCTGTTGAAAGAAATGCCGGACATCACCAGATACGCCATGCTTGCTTCTATCGGCAGGATGCTTTACAAGGAAGATGGGACAACTCTGCCTGCATCAGGGTACGGCGCAAAAGTCAAAATCGGCAGCGGATTCGATGTGAACTACAATGGAGATGCAGGCGATGGGTACTTCTTCATGGACTCGACGGGGAAGGAACGCTCCCTACAGCAGACTTTCGCGACGGATTCCAAGAAGGCAGATTGGCGTGACATCGTGAGACGCTGCGAAAACCTTGTTGGTGCGCGGAACATTCTCGCCCTTTTCCCTGATGAGGTGAAAGTAATGCGTAAGCATCACAGAAAGAAGCTTGCTCAGATGAATGAGCGGAAGGATGCCACCACGAAAGAAGATAAAGACTCCGGAGCTTCGCAAAGAAACACCATGGGTGGTACTTCCTCGGATGGCGCAGCTTCGCCTAGGGATGCGCAGTACGCGGAGGGAATTGCAGCCTTACGCCGCATGTCGACCGCACTGCGGCGCGCTTGGTTGGCAGAAAGCATGGGCTTTTGTTACACGCAGAGCGATGCTCCCGCCTACATGGCGCTCCACATCGCGAATGATAACGCCCTCTTTGTGGATGAGCAGGGGAAGGAGAGAAAGCTCTCGGAGGTAGCCACCGACAAAATGGCCCCCGACTGGGTGGCAGCCACCAAGGCAGCGCTCGCTGTGGGGTACGAACAGATTGCTGCGCCTTTCAAGGAGGAGTTAAAAAAACTTGCCGTGCAAACAGCCACCCACATTTTGAACAAAATGCCAAAGGAAGTGCGCTTTTCTTGGTTGTCGGAAACGAACAAATTGCTATTCCAGGCAGATGGAAAGCCCATTTATCCTTCAAGCCGACAATCTTCTACATTCGGGTATGTGACGTCGCAAAGGTTTAAGATAAGCTATGCTGGCAGGCTCTACTATTCACCTCAGGGAAGGATCGAGCAAGCGCAATGGCCTGAGTGGAGTATTTGGGGAACTCGCTGGTGCACCCTTTTCCGATGCGAAAACTTGGTCGGCATAGAAGCCATTAATAACTCCTTCAAGGAGGACGTAAAAGCCATGCGAGCCGCCTATGAGAAGTCGCCTTTCTATAATGAGGAAAAAGAATTGCCCGATGCGTCGCAAAAAACGGCCATGGGCAGCGCTTCTCCAGATGGCGCAGCTTCGCCTAAGGATGCGCAGTACGAGGAGGGAATTGCGGCCTTACGCCGCATGTCGGTCGCACTGCGGCGCGCTTGGCTGGCAGAAAACATGGGCTTTTGCTATACGCAGAGCGATGCCCCTGCCTACATGGCGCCCCATATCGCGAATGATAACGCCCTCTTCGTCGATGAGCAGGGGAGGGAACGAAAACTCTCGGAAGTAGCAACCGACAAGATGGCCCCCAACTGGGTGGCAGCCACCAAGGCGGCACTCGCCGTGGGACATGAACAGTTTGCCGCTCCCTTCAAGGAGGAGTTAAAAGCTCTTGCCGTGCAAACTGCTACGCACATTCTGAAATCCATAGATGAAACTCCGCGTTATTCCTGGCTCGCAGAGATGAATCATCTGATGTTCAATCCGAATGGTCAATCTGCCTATCCTCCAGGGGGACTAACCGATTCTGTAGAAAGTGGATTCAAAATACACTCACCAAATGTAAATTATGGGAGTAATCTGTATTACAATCCGCAGGGCAAAATCACTCAACCCTCAGCGGGTAATGCAGGATTGAAGCGTTGGGCTATGCTTTTCCGCTGCGCAAATGTGGCAGGAATCGAAGCGATCAATGCTGCGTTCAAGGCCGATGTGGACGCCATGCGCTCCGTCTATGAGAAGTCGCCCTTCTACAAAAAATAAGCGGGAAAAGTAGGAATTCTTTTCTATTTCTCATGAAACAATCTATACGAACGATGATATGGGGAGCTCTCGCTTTAGTGAGCTCGGTCTGCACTGCGTGGGCGGAGTATAAGTCGGTTGATACGTCCGATATCAAGGGAAAGCAGCGCATGGAACTTAAGGAAGCTGTGCGGGGAGTCAACAAAATGCCTATCCTAGCGCGTGACTGCTTCGTCGCTGAGCAGCTCGGGATTTGCTTTGGTAAAGAAGGTCAAAGAGTTGGAATGCAATTTCATGGGCGTCCAGCCACATATGGAGATAAGGCTTTTATCGTGGGATCGAATGGGCGCCTCGCCGCGTGGATGAGTGCCGCGATGCCTGCTGGATCCCAATGGGGCCAGAGCTATAGCGACGCGATGAATTTTAAACAGGAAGCGATGCTCAGTTTGATGACGGAGCGAGTGAATCTCGTCGTGCGCAACACAGCAAAATACCTGATGAAGGAAATGCCGGATGATTTGCGTTGGACATTGCTCGCTACGCTGGATAAGAAGCTCTACTATCAGGATGGTCGAAGCGCATCAGAGAAGAAGCACGTGTATTCATTGGAATGCGGTGCCAAATTTTCATATTATGGAGACTGGGAAAATGGTTATTGTATGGGTGCGAATGGGGAAGAAATAAAGGTCTGGGAGGTTTTTTGTATGAAAGAAGGACGCTGGGATCGATACCGGAGGTGGTGTGATATTGTACGGCGCTGTGCTAATCTCGTGGGGGACAAAGACATTCTCGCCCTTTTCCCGGAGGAGGTGAAAGCGATACGCAAGCATTACAAACAGAGGTTGGCGCAGATGAAAGAGCAGATGGATGAGGCTAATAAGGCCTTGCCTCCGGAAGGTGCCGCTTTGCCCAAGGGTGCGCAGTGCGAGGAGGGAATTGCTGCTTTACGCCGTATGTCGACTGGCATGCGGCGCGCCTGGCTGGCGGAAAACATGGGCTTCTGCTACACGCAGAGCGATGCTCCCGCCTATACGGCGCCCCATATCGCGAATGATAACGCCCTCTTTGTGGATGAGCAGGGGAAGGAGCGCAAACTCTCGGAGGTAGCTACCGACAAAATGACTCCCGACTGGGTAGCGGCCACTAAGGCAGCTCTCGCCGTGGGTCACGAACAGGTTGCGGCTCCATTCAAGGAGGAGTTAAAAGCTCTTGCCGTGCAAACTGCTACGCACATTCTGAAATCCATAGATGAAACTCCGCGTTATTCATGGCTTGCAGAGATGAATCATCTGATATTCAGTCCGAATGGTCAATCTGCCTATCCCCCGGGGGGACGGATCTGGTCTGAAGAAAGTGGATTCAAAATACACACACCAAATGTGAATTATGGGGGCAAACTGTATTACAATCCGCAGGGCAAAATCTCCCAACCCTCAGCGGGTAATGCAGGATTGAAGCGTTGGGGCATGCTTTTCCGCTGCGCCGATGTGGCAGGTATCGAAGCGATCAATGCCGAGTTCAAGGCCGACGTGGAAGCCATGCGCGCCGCTTATGAAAAGTCACCTTTCTACAAGAACTAGGCAAGAGAAGAATCACCACTCGGAGACCTCGCGACTTTGGGCATCCTCGTAGGAACCGATGATGATGCGGACAATGTCAATGATCTGCCAAATGAGGAAACCGCCGGCAGTGACCAGTTGAATGATGCCGGAGATAATTCTGCCGGTGTAGAAGCGGTGTAGGCCTCCCAGTCCGATGATGAAAAGCAAGCAGGCAAGGATGAGGGTAATGGTGCGCGAGCGGGGTGATACATATGTGCTCATGCCGTCATGCTAGCACGAGCGGTTCAGCAGAGCGAGAAGATAGAAAATATTTTAGTTCGCATCACACGTGTCCCAATACAAAATTCTCCATGTTCTAATGCGTTTGCCCTGTGTTGCACTTGAAATTTTTGTGTGACAAGTGCGGGAAAATCCTGTATAGTGCGTGGTATGACCCAACCGGATTTTTTACCCGTTCGTGATTTGGACAGTCGGGCGATAAGACACTTGCCGAAGAGGGGAGGAGTGTCAAGCGGCGATGTGGATGTGGATGCGCAGCTCAACGAGGTGGCTCAGAAGATATGCGGAAGGCATGACGTGGCGGTGGTAAAGCGTTTGCTGGGTGCAGCTCTGGATGCCGCAGCGGGGGATATTGATGAACATGATTTGGAGATGATGAGCCGCACGCTTGATGAAATGCTGGCGGCGGATAAGATGTTCTTACCCTATCGCAATGTGCGCAAAATCACCTGCTTTGGCTCTGCACGCATCAAGGAAGATGATCCGGCGTACCAGCAGGCGCGCCAGTTTGCTCAGTTGGCGGCGAAACAGGGCTACATGATTATTACCGGCGGAGGACCGGGCATCATGCAAGCTTGCAACGAGGGCGCCACGGAGCACTTTTCTTTCGGGTTGAACATCATGCTCCCCTACGAGCAGCGCGCCAACCATGTGGTGGAGGGAAGCGAAAAAATGATGAACTTCTATTATTTCTACACCCGCAAACTCAACTTTCTGAAACAGACGGATGCGCTTGTGGCCTTCCCGGGAGGATTTGGCACCATGGATGAAATCTACGAGTGCATTACGCTCATGCAGACCGGCAAATCCACATTGTTTCCCATTGTGCTTCTGGATCCGCCGGGCGAGACTTTCTGGGGGCGTTGGGAGCATTTTATCCGTAAGGAGCTTTTGGCGGCCGGACTCATTTCCCCGGAGGATCTGAGCCTGCTCTATGTGAGCAAAAGCCCGGAGGACGCACTTTCCGTCATCGAGCGTTTCTACAGCTGTTTTCACTCCTACTACTTCAGCGGAGAGTTGGTGAGCATACGCACCATGCGTGAGTTGAGTGTGAAAACGCTCGACTGGATTCGCAAAACGTTTGCCGACCTCATTCCCAAGGCTGATTTGGCGCAACTGAGTTGTGACGTGACAGACCCGGAACCGCGACTCGCGCAGCTACCACGTTTGAGGTTCACCTTGCGCCGAGGAAACTACGCGCGCTTACGCGAGCTCATTGACGCAATCAATGATGATTAAAATGACGCATTGCTCATGAAGAAGGTATTTATCTCCGGGGCCTTCAGCCTGATTCACGCAGGACATTTGCAATTCATGCGCGAGGCTCGCGCGCTGGGTGACTACCTCATTGTGAGCTATCCCTCTGAGCAACTGCTTTGGACACTCTACGGGCGCAAATCGGTGCTGCGCGATGCGGACAAGGCAGCGCTGCTATCTGCACTGGATATGGTGGATGAGGTCGTGCTCTCCACGGACAATGATGCCGATGTATCCTTCCGCAGCGCGTTTGAGAGGATACGACCGGCTGTACTGGCGGTGACCACAGACGATCGTTATATGGATGCTAAGCGTGCTCTTTGCGCTGAGGTGGGAGCGGAGTTTGTCGTGTTGGAGAAAACAGCACCCGGCGATGCGAAGGTCACCAGCAGCACCGATGTGCTCAACCGTGCCAAAGCTCCGGCCCATGTGCCGTTGAGGGTGGATTTTGCCGGAGGTTGGTTGGATGTGCCCGATAACGCGCGGGCAGGGGAGTATGTTGTGAACTGTGCCATTTCCCCCACTGTTTCTCTGCGCGAGTGGGAGTACCGCCAGGGTGCGGGGTTGGGTGGCAGTGGAGCATGGAGTGTGCTCAACGGCTGGGATCCCGTTCACTCGGAACTTGGGCTGGGCGTGGGTTGGCAGGATCCTGCCGTCATCGCAGAAACCGGCGCATGTGTCTGGAAATCCGGTGCGCGACCCGTTCTGGATTTCAAGAACACGGGCAGTTTCCTTGCCGGGCGCATGGCTGTGTTTGATACCTGCATCCGACACGATACCCCCGGCATTGCCTCTCTTTCACGCGATCTAGATGCTATTGCCCGCGCCGGACGTGTGGCGAGGCTCGGGGTGCAGCAACAGGACGTAACGGCTCTCTCAGTCGCGGTGCAAATGAGCTACCGGGCACAGCTTGACGAGGGGATGCAGCCTTTGGAAGAGATAGGCCGCTCCATGGCGCACAAATACTGTGGCGGAGGTCACGGGGGCTATGCGCTTTACATGTATGCGACGCCTGAAGAACGCGAAGAAGCGCTGGCCCTGTGTGAAGACTTGTATCCGGTGGAGCCGTATTGCCGCACCTTCGGGCGCGATGAGGCTGTGCCGTGGAAACCGGCTTATCTGGATCGCCTGCACCGCGACCATGATCAAAAATAAGCGCTTCGGTATGGACAAAGAAACAGAACGACCCCGTGTGATGGTCTCCGGCTGCTTTGATGTGCTGCACAGCGGTCACATCGCTTTTTTGGAGGAAGCTGCGAGTTACGGCGATGTGTATGTGTCTCTCGGTTCGGACAAGACGGTCATGCAACTCAAACACCGAGCCACTCTGTACAACGAGCAGGAACGCCAATATATGCTGGAGTCTCTGCGTTGCGTGAAAAAAGTGTACATCGGTCCCGGATCCGGCAAGCTGGACTTCGCGCCGCTGCTCGACGTGGTGAAACCGGACATCTTTTTTGTGAACAGCGATGGCTCTGATGACGAGAAGCGTGCCTTCATCGAATCGCGCGGCATTCGCTATATCGTCAGTTCACGCATCCCACACGGCAATCTGCCCGCCCGTTCAACCACGGATATTCGCCACCAGCTCGGCAAGCATGGCAAATGCATTTGAGAGAAGTTAATCAACAAAGAAAGCACTCTTGCGCATGAGTCGTAGCAAGGTCTTTATCTGTTGCTCAGATAGCGTACGACGCCCTCACCGATGGCGCGCGCGAATCGGCGGGCATTGGTCGGAACGTTGAGAAAGCGGGCGTGTTCCGGGTTGGAGACGAATGCAATCTCGGTGATGATCGCAGGAACCCAGGAATCGTTGCAGGTATTGAGCCAATCGCCGCCGCCCTTATGACCATCGGTACGGATCACAACGCCGCACGGAAAGCCTCCGTTTGGCATGGAGCGGTTGAAAATAGTGCGGTTCATATGTTCGGCCATAGCTGTGGCCATGGGAACACCCACTTTGTTGCAATAGAAGGCACCCTTGTTGGAGAGGCGCCATGTGTCGGAATCGCTGTTGAGGTGCAGGAAAATGACTGCAGCCGGTTTCCAATCCAGAGCGTAATCGGCGCTCAGGATACCTACAGCCATGCGCTTTGGATGATGGCGCGATAGGTACACAGCCGTGGGCTGCGGGGTCTTGACCTGGATGACGCCTGTGCGCTTAGCCGCAGCAGCCAGTACGGGATCTGTCGGAGTATCGCCGCGGTTGATGACCACACATCTGTAGCCCGCCTGTTCAATGACATCCTTCACTTCCCCGGCGTATTTGTACCAGAACTCGCATTCCTCCAACGCTCCGCCCTGCGTGGCATCCGGGGTGCGCGCGCCTTGCCCGCCGCGACCTGGGGCGTAGTAGTGGCCGATATCCAGCACCACTGTGTGCGATTCAAGGACCTGGCGCTGCATTTGCTGCTGCGCACACTGAACGATGAGCACACTCAACAGCAAAGCCATCAGAAAACGCAATGTGCTTTTCATGGCGAGAATGAGATTTAGAGAGGCAGATGCCCTTGGTCGCCGCGCACCATCGTTACCCCGAGTTTTGCGTAGGCCGCGGGCATAGCTTCACGCCCGCGTGGTGTGCGTTTGACATAGCCCTGCATGATGAGGAAGGGTTCATGCACATCCTCCAGCGTGGAGGCATCCTCCCCCAACGCTACTGCTAGTGAGGATAGCCCGACAGGTCCGCCATCGAATTTATAAATCATCGTCTCCAGGATGCGCTTGTCCATCTCGTCCAGCCCATCGGCGTCGATGTCAATCATCTCCAGTGCACCTTCCGCCACCTCAGCGGTGATATGTCCATCGGAGCGAACCTGTGCGTAGTCGCGCACCCAGCGCAGCAGTGCATTGGCTACGCGGGGCGTGCCTCGGGAACGGCGCGCTATGGCCTCAGCACCTTCCGGGGTGATCATGATGTTCAGCAGTCCGGCAGACCGGGTGAGAATGTGGCAAATTTCGGCCGTTGTGTAGTAATCCAATCGGTTGGCAATACCGAAGCGCGAACGCAGCGGGCCGGTCAGCATTCCGCTGCGTGTGGTGGCGCCGATGAGGGTAAAGGGTTTGAGCCGCATATTCACGGAGCGGGCAGCCGGCCCTTGATCAATCATGATATCCAGCCGAAAATCCTCCATCGCGGGGTATAGATACTCTTCTACTGCGGGGTTGAGTCGATGAATCTCATCGATAAAGAGCACATCCCCCTCTTCCAGCCGCGTGAGCAGACCGGCCAAGTCGCGCGCCTTTTCAATTTGCGGTCCGGAGGCAATGTATAGGTTACGTCCCACAGCGTGCGCAATAATGTAGGCAAGCGTGGTTTTGCCCAGCCCAGGCGGACCGCTGAGCAGCACGTGGTCAAGTACATCTCCGCGTTGTTTGGCGGCCGCCACCATGAGCATGAGTCGCTCCTTCACCTTTTCCTGACCGCAAAATTCGCTGAAGTCGGGTGGGCGCAGGTTGATTTCCTGTTCGCCGACGGGAGCTTCAGAAAGCCGGGAATAGAGAGATGGAACGGGTTCAGACATGCAGGCAGGGAGGTGTCAGACGTAGATGATGTAATCGGCCTTGCGTGGTTTGGCGTTGGTTATGCCTCCTTCGGCGGGGTGCCCGAGGATGCAGATGCCCAATCCCTCATAGCGGGTGGGGTCGATTCCCCAGCGCTCCATGATGGCTCGTCCCTCCGGGAGCTCGAACATTTCTTTGCCGCGGTTAATCCAGCAGGATCCCAGACCGACTGCGTGAGCCGCGAGCATCAAGTTGCCCATCACCAAGCTCGCATCCTGTAAAGGTGTGGGCGCTTTCTTGTCGGCGAGCACAAATACCGCTACCGGCGCCCCATAAAAGGGATCTATCGCCTTGCCCCACACCCGTTCATTGAGCAGGGAAAGCTCCCGAAGCTGCGCCGCATCCGTGACTACTACCATGCGGGGAGATTGTGAACCGTGTCCGGTCGGGGCATAGGTCCCAGCTTCCAGCACCTTCTCCAATTCTGCACGGTCAACAGGTTCTGCAGTGTATTTTCGACAACTGCGCCGTCCTTTGATATCAACGAGGGTTTCTTTCATATCGCACGCCGCGATTCTACACCCTTTTCCCACATGAAGCAAACTTTATATGATTACTGCCAGGATAAACGCATTTGAGGGAATTTCATCAACGGAGGAAATCCTCTTATTGTCTGATATCAATGTTTATACGTATCAAAAATTGTGACAACTAACGCTCATCATGATGACGGCTCTAAAGACACCCCTGCATGTGTTAATGAGCCGAAAAAATCCGCGTAACGCGCACGTTATTAATAAATCGTACAGGGCAACCGCATTTTCTAATGCGGTTGCCTTGAGCCAGCAAGACGGTAAACCATTGATGATTAATCAAGGCAGCGAACCCAACATGACGTCACTCTGGAGACCTCCCCGCGCCGCGCGCTCACTTTGCAAGTTGACTCACTGGCACCACCCTGCCGGTTGCTTCGGAGTCGCCCCACGACTCCTTATCCCTGCGGGGTAGCGCATCTGCGCTGTCCATACGCGCTTACAGCCGTCGTTCGTGTTGTAAATCATACATCGTAAATAAATTGCGTGTTGTGATCGCTTCTTTCATGGAACGGATGTGCGGTTGCTTTGAATTAACAGATTTTAAAGGTTGACTTTCTGAGTGTGGTGTGCTACCATGTCGCGCTACTGGATATGTTACTGCGTATGCATGTGAAGACATTAGTTTGCATTCTCGTATTGCTCGGGCAGATAAGCTTAGGTTACGCTGCTACGGGTGATTTCACCATGAAGTGTGTAGCGGAGGAGACTTTATCTTTGCCAGCAGAGAATTCAGCATCTTGCCTCAAACGCGTGAGTCTCTATGAAATGGCGTGTCCGGCCGATGTGGCCGGGCAGCACTACGCTCTCGTGCTGACGTATGAAGATATAGGGCAGTCTTGGTCATCGGTGGTGGATGTTTTCTCCGGCTTTTCATTTTATCATGAACGACGTTCGCCGCTGCAGCTGCGTGATATTGATGCGGATGGTGTGCCGGAGGTGCTGGTTTATACCGGCAGTGGCACCGGTGAAGGAGATCACGTGCGCATCTACTCGCTCAATCCGAATGAGCAACGCTTAAACCTTCTCCCCGCCACCGATCCCGATGCCCGGGCTCACCTGATTCTGGATTCCCCCTGCGAGCAAGTGTCTTTCCCTGCTCCCGGTTTGGTCAAGGTAGTACCTCCGTTGGGTCATGAAAAGCTAACGTCGGAGCCTCCGGTCGTTTATTCTCTGGAAAACCGAAAATTATCACGTCGCGCCTTTGAGGGGATCTCGCTGGAAAAGATCGTTTCTACATCTCCCCAACAATTTGCACGTCGTTCGAATCTTATTGGAGCTGAGGTGGTAGCTGATGCGTCATCACGTTGTCTTCAAGTCGGTTATTTGGTTTTAAACTATCGTGTCCATGGCGAACCTATTCGCATAATCGCGAAACATTTTCCAATCGTTGATTCTTCGCGTGTTCGGTTGAGTTTGCACGACTTGAATAACAATGGCGTGCCGGAGATTTTTCTCGCTCTTCCCAGTTCAACGAATAGTGGCCTTTGCCTGCATGTCTTCGCCATGGCGAATCCCGAACAGAGTCCGGTTGACAAGTTGCAACAGTTGGAGGAGGAAACGCCATCCATCAAGTTGATTCTTAAAAAAGAATGCAGTACATTTGAGGTCCGTGACAGCGGTTTATTGATCCTTTGCTCTGTCCCCGATGACCCTTCGCAAGACTCGGCCTCCATGACGACGTATCTTTACAAGGACGGCGCTCTTCTTCCCCAGTGATGTCTGAATTCGGAGGCGATTGAACTGCAGAACATCGCACTTGTTCCAATAAAATTTCTCCGAGTTCACGCGACCCGCCTCTCATGCGTTTCGTGGAAAAAAGGCGGTGGACGGGAAGGCTCCCTTTGTCCTCGCTAGTGCTCCGCTTTGTAGCACCACGCAACGCGCCGAATTCCCCAAGTCGTAAATCGTAAGTCGCAAATTATGAACCATTATGCTACATTACGCGCCGATAACTACGTGTTGGGATCGCTTTTTTCTTGGAACAGATGTGGTTTTTTGTGTCAGTTCGGAGAGGCAATGCGGTTTATGCTTGACAACGCGGTTCGCGTGGAGTATCTTGCGGTGCGCAAGCTTTAGGGCGGGATAGCCAAGTGGTCTAAGGCAGCAGTTTGCAAAACTGCCATTCGCGGGTTCAAATCCCGCTCCCGCCTCTCACAAAAGCAAGAGAAAAGAACCCCGTGTCGAGAGAGCAGATGATTCGCGGCACGGGGCTTTTTAATTCAACGCCTGTCATGAAACGCATCGGAATCTACGCCGGGAGCTTCGATCCTCCCACGAATGGGCATCTCTGGATGATTCGCCGCGGAGCGGAACTTTTCGACGAACTGGTGGTAGCTCTGGCGGTCAATCCGGAGAAGACGTCCTTCCTGAGCACAGAGGAGCGGCGGAAAGCGCTGGAGGAAATGGTGGCGGAGTTGTCGGGTCATGTGCGTGTGGCGGTGGTGAAACACGGGTTTCTGGTGGACTTTGCGCGCGAAGCCGGCGCTACACATTTACTGCGTGGACTGCGCGGAGTGGCGGACTTTGAATATGAAAAGACGATGGCTCGAATGAATGGGCGCATGGATCCTGACATCCAGACGGTTCTGATGGTTGCTCCCAGTGAGCTGGAGGAAATATCGTCTTCTCTGGTGCGGGGGTTTGTGGGAACGCCGGGGTGGGAGCGTTGGGTGTCGGCATGCGTGCATCCGGCAGTGTTTCAGCGTATCGTGAGGGCACATCACCGAGAAGAATCCTGAGCTATGATATATTGGGACAACAACGCTACGACTCCTCTCTTGCCGCAGGTGGCAGAGGCGATGCAACCATTCTGGACGGAGCAATTTTTTAACCCTTCGGCTGCCTACCCGCAGGCCAAAGCAGTTCGCCGTGCAGTAGAGGGGGCACGCGAGCAGGTGGCTGCCCTGATCGGAGCCGATCCTGCGGAAGTTTTCTTTACCTCCGGTGGCACAGAGGGCACAAACACAGCGTTGGCTCAGTTCAGCAGTGTCCTCGCGCTCGCCACAGACCACCCGGCCACCCTGCGCTGCGTGGAGTCGCGCGGCGGCTCGCTGTGTCCGGTGCAATCCTCGGGTGTGGTCGATCTTCATGCCTGGAGCGAGCTCCTGCCCCGGCATGGTGGAGCCTCTTTCGCGCTGGCAAACCATGAAACAGGCGTCATCCAGCCTGCGGCAGAGCTTTGTGCCGCGGCGGAACATACCGGCGTGCGCGTGCACGTCGATGCGGTGCAGGCCGCCGGGAAGATACCGCTCAACCTGCATGAGTTGCCTGCGGTGGACTACGCCTCGCTCTCTGCGCACAAGCTGCATGGTCCGAAGGGTGTGGGAGCCTTGTACGTGCGTACCGGTGCGCCGATGCACCCTCTGTTGCTCGGCGGCGGGCAGGAGGATACGCGGCGTTCCGGCACACTGAACGTGCCGGGGATTGTGGGCTTTGGCGCGGCGGCGGAGCTGGCGCTGCAGCAAATGGAGCAAACCGCCCGCGCCGCGCGGCATCGTGAGGCTTTTCTGTCGGCTTTGCAACAGGCCGGCATTTGCGCCGTCCAGAATGGAGCAGGGGCGCCCCGTTTGCCGCATGTGCTCAATTTTCGCGTGCCGGGCTGCACGGCAGAATCGCTCTCACTCCTGCTGGAACCGGCAGGGTTCATCTGCGCCGCAGGGTCCGCATGCACTAGCGCGTCGCCGCATCCTAGTCACGTGCTGCTCGCCATGGGACTCTCTCCGACCGAAGTGCGCGAGTCGCTTCGTCTCTCGTGGAGTCGGTTCACGACGGATGATGAATGCGCTGCTGCAAGTAAACTCTTCATTGCATGCGTGCAAAAATTGCAATCTGTACAGTCGCACTTTACCGGCAAAGTTGACGTGTACATCCCAAAGTGATTGGATCTGAATTGCATCTCCCAGAACGTGTGTTTTTGCAGGGCAAACGCATTTGAGAGAAGTTAATCGACAGAGAAAATGCTTTTATGGGCTGATATCAATGTCTATACGTATCAAAAATCGTGACAACCAGTGGTCATCATCATGATGGCTTTAAAGGGATCTCAGCACACATTAATGATTCGAAAAAATTTGCGCAACGCGCACATTATTAATAAATCGTACATCGTACATCGTAAATCGTACGTGGCAAACGCATTTTCTAATGCGTTTGCCCTGCGTGTTTTTGCTTTTTTCCGGACGGCGTTCGGAGTAAAATGGGCGCATGAAAAAGGATGGTGCAGATTACATTCGCATCCGAGGCGCGGCGGAGAATAATTTGAAAAAAATTGATGTGGATATCCCGCTCGGGAAACTGACGGTAGTGACGGGACCGAGTGGCAGTGGCAAGACTTCCCTGGCGATGGCTACCCTGTATGCAGAGGGACAGAGGCGTTACATGGAAACCTTTTCTCCGTACGTGCGGCAATTCATGGATCGTATGGACAGACCGGCGGTGGATGCCGTGGAAAATGTGCCGCCGGCTATTGCGCTCGGTCAGAGGAATTCCGTAAAAAACTCGCGCTCCACGGTGGGTACGATGACCGGCATGAACGAATTCCTAAAGCTCGTCTTCTCGCGCCTTGCGGTGGGGCATGATGAGCACGGCCACGAGGTGCGTCCCGCGACGCCGCAAGGGGTGGCAGCCGAGCTGCTGCGTGATCATCCGGGCGAGGATGCCGCTGTCCTTTTCGGCGTGACGCCTGTGGGCAGCTTTGCGGAAATGCGCGATGCGCTGGTGGCACAGGGGTATTTGCGAGTGTGGGTGAAGGGCAAAATCATGCGTCTGGAGGATGCCTCGGAAAAGCAGCTGGGAATGAGCTCGTGGCTCGTGGTGCAGGATCGCGTGCGCTTGGCGCCTGAGAATGGCCCGCGCTTGACGGAGGCGCTGGAAAATGCCCTGCATTTCGGGCAAAACATTGTCCAATGTTCGTTGCGTGCGGAAGACGGCAGCTGGGGCAAGCCCATACAGCGGCGCAGCGATTGGTACCCCTTGCTTGAGCCGCAGCCGGGGCTTTTTAGCGGCAATTCTCCTCTGGGCGCGTGCCCCGAATGCAAGGGCTACGGTCGCGCGATCTCCTACGACTACAACAAGGGGCTGATCCCGGATCTCTCCATCCGCGATGGCGCTCTCAAGATGCTTTCCACTCCCACGCTGTCCGCCTGCTTCCGTGACTTCGTGCGCGTGAACAAAAAATGCAAGGCGGTGCGCATGGACGTGCCGTGGAATAAGCTCACCCAAAAGGAGCGCAATTTTGTGCTGCTGGGCAACTGCGGGGATATGGATGTGTGGCAGGCGTACGACAAGGGCTATTGGTACGGCTACAAGGGCATTTTTGAGGATATGGAGAAGCATGCGCACAAGCTCACCGTTCGGGTCTTCTTGGCGTACTACCGCATGTACAGCGTTTGCCCTGCGTGCGGTGGCGGACGTCTCAGACCCGAGGCTCTCGCTTTCACCTTGGGCGGGCTCACGGTGCCGCAGGTGCAGGCCTTGCCTATGGATGAGCTGTTGGTTTGGGTGGATACGCATGTCCTGCCGCAGGTGGGGAAGGATCGCTCGCTGGCGTTGGCTGTGCGCGAGCTGCGGAGTCGCGTGGCCTACCTGTGCGAGGTGGGCTTGCCGTATCTGAGCGCCTCGCGTCTCACGCGGTCACTTTCCGGCGGCGAGATTGAGCGCGTAAGCCTCACCGCGTGCCTGGGCGCTTCGCTCACGGAGTCGCTTTTCGTGCTGGATGAACCGACGGTAGGGCTGCACTCGCGCGATACCTCGCGTCTCATCTCGGCCATGCAGAAGCTGACCGCTCGTGGCAACACTTTGGTTGTGGTGGAACATGAGGAGGCGGTGATGCGCGCGGCGGACTACATCGTCGATATGGGACCAACCGGCGGCTCTGCGGGTGGCAAATTGGTGTATGCGGGAGCCCCGGCCGGGCTGCTTAAGTCGCCGAAATCGCTCACCGGCCAATACTTGGCGGGCTCCCGTTCCATCCCCGTCCCCAAGCACCGCCGCAAACCATCCGGGATGATCCGCGTGCGCGGCGCTGAGTGCCACAATCTCCATAGCTTCGATGTGGATATTCCGCTCGGTGTGTACACGTGCCTCACCGGCGTATCGGGAAGCGGCAAGAGTACGCTCGCTTGCCAAGTCCTCTACGGTCACGTGCATCCGGAGGAACTGGACGATGAAGAAAGCGTGCGCGTGAAGTCCATTCGCGGGTTGGAGAAAGTGCAGGAAGTCGTGCTGGTGGATCAGAGTCCCATCGTGCGAACGCCTCGTTCCACTCCCGCGCTCTACATGAAGTTTTTCGAGGATATCCGCGCCCTTTTCGTTCAGGAGCCCACGGCGCAGGCGCGGGGTCTGAAACCCGGCTACTTTTCCTTCAACAGCGGGGAAGGCCGCTGTCCGCGTTGCGCCGGGTTGGGCATGGAAAAGGTGGAGATGCAGTTCCTCTCGGATATTTTCGTGCCCTGCGCGCTCTGCCACGGCTCGCGTTACACGCCGCAGGCTCTCAGCATCACCCATCGCGGCTTGAGTATGGCCGATGTGCTGGCTCTGGACGTCAAGTCGGCTATTCGCTTTTTCTCCCAAGAAACCAACGCTCATGGTGAGCGCATTACGGCAGGCCTGAAACTGCTGCAAGAGGTCGGGCTGGGACACTTGGGTCTCGGGCAGCCCTTGCATACCCTATCCGGCGGCGAAAATCAGCGTCTCAAGCTCGCGCGTATCCTTTCTGAATCGGTTCTCTCTGCCGATGGTCGCGGGAGTTTGCTGATATTGGATGAGCCGGGCACAGGCCTTCATTTTTCAGATCTGGAAGTGCTGCTGGCGGTTTTCAATCGACTGGTGGCGCAAGGGCATTCGCTCTTGGTTATCGAGCACAATCTGGATCTCATCAAATGCGCGGATTACGTGATTGATTTGGGACCGGAGGGAGGCAAGGGGGGTGGGCATATTGTGGCATCCGGCACGCCGGAACAAATTGTGAAGCAAGGGCAGGGGCACACGGCCGCTTTCCTGAAGCTCGCGCTCGCCGCCAAACCTGTTGTCGCGCAACGGCCCGCGCCGACCCGTAAACAGGCCTCTGCTTCGCGCATGATTTCTCTGCGCGGCGCCCGCCACCACCAGCTGAAGAACATTGATGTGGATATCCCCCTGCACGAGATGACCGTGGTCACCGGCCTCTCCGGCAGTGGCAAGAGCACCCTTGCGTTCGACATTATCTTCGCGGAGGGGCAGAAGCGTTTTATGGACGTGATGAGTCCTTACGCGCGCCAATTCACCGACCAGATGGAGACGCCGGATATTGATGCGCTCACCGGGCTGCCTCCCACGGTTGCCATCGAGCAAAATCGCTCTCGCGGCGGCAGTAAATCCACCGTCGGCACTGTCACGGAGATATGGCAATACCTGCGCTTGCTCTACGCCAAACTCGGCACGCCGCATTGCCCGCGCTGCGGGGTCGAGGTCGGGCGACGTTCCCCGGCCGAAATCCACGCCGTCGTGCAACAGTTCATCGCCCGCAAGCCGGCTTCTCTGCTCATCGCCGCTCCGGTCGTGCGCAACCGCAAGGGCCATTATGCTGACCTGGCGCGCTGGGCTGCTCGCAAGCATTATCCTTTCCTCAT
>CANQSS010000040.1 GCA_947626545.1 uncultured Akkermansia sp.
CGCCACTATTTTACCCCTCTCTTTTCATGACCGCAACTTTTTCTGTCATCTGTTGCATTTAATCTTGCAATCCACAAATACTGCCGAAAAAGTGTCGTGCGAGGCCGGTCAATTCAGGGAATGCACGCACAGGGTGAAAAAAATCACGGAAAACTTAATTTTTTTCTTGAGAATTCTGCCCCTTTATGGTAGTAGCAAGGGGACCGAATGATTATTTCGGTTCGCGCGTTGCGCACAACGCATCACGACTAAAACAACACGACCATGGCGACGAAAAAAACAACCAAACCGGCGGTAAAGCCGGCTCCTGCCAAGAAGACCGCAGCTCCGAAGAAGGTTGCCACAAAGAAGGCGGACGCTCCGAAGCCGGCTCCTGCTAAGAAGGCCGCGGCTCCTAAGAAGGAGACCACCCCGAAGAAAGAAGCTGTGACTCCCAAGAAAGCAGCAGCTCCGAAGAAACCAGCAGCTCCGAAGAAACCGGCAGCACCAGCGAAACCAGCTCCTAAGAAGACTGTGACTCCGAAGAAAGCAGCTACCCCGAAGAAGACTGCAGCTCCCAAGAAGCCCGCCGCTCCGAAGAAGGCTGCCCCGAAGAAACCGGCAGCGCCGGTGAAAGACACTCCGAAGAAGGCGGCCGCAGCCCCCAAGAAAGTCGCTACTCCGAAGAAAGCTGCGACCCCGAAGAAACCGGCAGCTCCTAAGAAGCCCGCCGCTCCGAAGAAGGCTGCCCCGAAGAAACCGGCAGCGCCGGCGAAAACCGCTCCGAAGAAGGCGGCCGCGGCTCCCAAGAAGGTTGCTACTCCGAAGAAGGTTGCCACAAAGAAGCCAACTCCGGTAAAAAAAAAGTAAATCCTAAGATTACGTCTAAGAAAGGAGCCGGCTTGGTTCTTAAGACCAAGTCGGCTTCTTCTAAAGTGAAGGGGAAGGCGGCTCCCTCTGTTGAATCTGCCGCCAAAATCAAATCGACCGGTACAAAAAAAGCAACGGTGGTCAAAGGTGCGCCGGTTGAGGGTGCAGCAAAGAAAAACGCGAGCTCCTCATCTGGGAAAGCCCCCACAAAGAAAGCCTCGACTAGTCCAGCAAAAGGACAGAAAAAAAACGCGCCGGTGAAGGTGTCTCCTGTGCCGCAAGCAACGGTCGAGACGAAAAAGGACAAGGAGGCGTCAAGAAAGGATACACAAGACGGGGAGGTATCGCCTTCTCCAGCAAAATCCCCCACGACGAAGCACGGTGCAAAACCTCCGACTTCCAAGCCGAATAACCCCGCAGAGGATTCTGCGATCAACCTGGCGAAAGAGAGCGAACGACGCAAAAAAGTAAAAGCCACGCTCGCCAAGCTGCGCTCCGAACCAGATTGGAAACAATTTTTGGCTGAGCAGAAAAAGGCACTCATTCAAATGCGCGACGAGCTGCTGCCGAACATGCATAACGTGACCCGTGACCACTTGCGCAGTGGAGAATCCAACGTCTCTTCATCCTCCGGCCAGCATATTGGAGACGCCGGGAGCGAAGCTGAGCAACGTGACATCACCATTCTGCGCTTGGATAAGGATCGCGAACAGCTCTTTGAGATTGAAGCAGCGCTAGATCGTATTGCCAAAGGAACGTATGGCGTATGCGAACTTTCGCTTGAACCTATTCCGCGCAAACGACTTCAAGCCCGTCCATTCTGCCGATTTACGGTCAAGTGTCAGGAAGAGTACGAAAAGCGCTATGGAGCATTTTCAGCCTTACGATCTAAGAATTCAGGAGATGTAGGTTTTTCCGGTCTTCAAAAAGTCATCGAATCAACAATTTTGCTTGACGATGACGAGGAATAGTGTAGAATACGTCCCCGATCCAACAACTCGCGATCATGCCAAGAGATATTATTACCCTCGAATGTACCGAAGCCAAGGCGGAAGGTAAGCCCGCCTCACGCTATGTCACAACGCGCAACAAGAAGAGCCCCCGTACACCGGGGCGCTTGGAAAAGATAAAGTATAATCCCTTTCTGAAGCGCCGTACGCTGCACCGTGAGATGCGCTGAGGCTTCTGGTAGTTTCACCCTTTGATCGTACCTGTTTTCTAGCATTATGATGACCGAATTCAAAAGTGTTGAACGTCGCATCCGTTTCCGCACCTGCAACAAGTCGATGCCTCATCGTCGCATTGACATCCCTGCGGGCGCTGTGGATATGTGCAATCCCGAATTTCTTTCTAAGTTTACCTCTGAAACGGGCAAGATTCTTCCCCGCCGCGTTACAGGAGTTTCTGCTAAGACTCACCGCAAGATTACGCGTGAGATTCGTCGTGCCCGCGCGGTAAACTTGTTGCCCTGACTTTAGTTGTTATTGTCGGCATATTCGGTTTGTTGTTTTGAGGAGCTTGCAGATATCCGAACCTGCAAGCTCCTTGCTTTTATTCCCGGCAAAAGTGACTCATGAAAGAGCTGCGCGACACCCAGAACGAACGCGATACACGCCATATTTCCATCGACCGCGTGGGTGTGCGTGGAATCCGTTTTCCCATTGTCGTATCGGATAAAGAGAAGCGCACGCAATCCACGGTGGCAACCATTGCCATGATGGTGGATTTGCCTCAGCAATACAAGGGAACGCACATGAGTCGCTTTATTGAAGCTCTGCACGAGCACCGGCACTTTCTGGATGTGCATACGGCAGTACACCTTCCGGAGCGATTGCTCAAGAAACTTTCCGCTCAACGCGCCCATGTGGAAATTGATTTCCCATTTTTCCGAGTCAAAAAAGCACCGGTGACTCACCTGCCGGGGATCATGAATTATGATGTGCGCTTTGAGATAGATGCCGAGCGAGATGCACTCGGTCAATTCACGCTCACAATCCGTGTCCCCATCACTACACTCTGCCCGTGCTCCAAGGCCATGAGCGAGCACGGCGCGCATAACCAACGCAGTATTGTCACGTATTCCGTACGCTTTACCGGAGCCCCTGTGTGGATTGAAGACCTCATCGATATGATCGAAACGTGCGGCAGCAGTCCGGTGTACAGCTTGCTCAAGCGCCCTGATGAAAAATATGTAACGGACCTCGCTTACGAACACCCGGTGTTCGCGGAGGATTTAGTGCGCAATGTAGCTGTGGCCACCGAGCGCCATAGCGCCTTCAGCTGGTATCGCGTGGAAGCGGAAAACTTTGAATCCATTCACAACCACAACGCATACGCCATGGTAGAACGCAAGCTCTGCTAAAACACCTGACCCTCTCTCATGGACACTTCCCTTTCTATCCACGAACTTGCCACTCTCACCGACGAGAAGCTCCGGCATCCACTGCGCAATGAAGAGCTCTGCACAGTCCACAAACGCGCTTTGCAGCGCTGCTTCAAGCCGGCCGGACTCACAGGAATCCGATCCCATGCTGTTCCAAACTCCCGACATGTGTATCTGCTCACCGCGAGCAGCAGTGGAGGCAGATCTGCGGTCATTTGTATGCCTCCCGTGGCGGAAACACCCATGGGGCTGCGCTCATTGAGTACCGCAGAATGTGACGCTTGTGATGACTTGATGCCCGGGCGAGACATCTACTATGCCTCCTTCTTTGCTGATCCCACGCAGAAAAAACTGCTTCTGGCAGGTCCCGTTCTTGTCCGTCGAGCCGATGAATGGTTGGGGGATAGCGAGAAGAGTGCGCAATTTTTACCAACGACGCTACGCGGCGAAAACACTCAGCTTACTCCTCTGCTTGGCGGCGCGGCTCTTTTCAAGATGCAAGATCTGCTCATCCCGTACACGCTTACGCACGGCGAACTGCCTCAGTTTAGCGTGCACGGGCTCTTTGAAGATCGCGCACAAGGAGGCGGGTCTTGTTTCTACGCTTTGCTCGGAGGCGCCCCTCCGACACATATGATGCTCGTGCGTCGCAATGATAGCTCGCGCAATTTGGAGTTTACGCGGCCTTTCTTTTTCTACGGTGACGCACCAGACAGCGAGCTTGTGCTCAAGCAGAATGCACTGCTGGAGGACGCGCCGGAGTCCGGACTTATCGAACTGAGCACCGTCGCCGGCACGACTCTGTACGCCGAGTGCGTGGAGAGTGTACTCTTCCCCGGTGCCTTGACAACCGACAGACGTTACCGTTGGACGTTAAGTTTAGTAGCCGACAGCTGCGATATCGTGCGGCAACGCAAACAGAACCTTACCGGATCCCTGCTGCGACAAGTCCGCGAAGATTTCCGCCGCGAACACGGCTCTGAACCGCCCGCAGATTTCTCTTTCGCCCTGCCGAACAATGATGACTTTCCGAGCATACAACAAGAAACGCTTACCTCCTACACCACGCTCACCGCTCGTGTGCTGAGCTGCGTTTCTGTGTCCGTAGATGGCGTGCCCGCGCAGCACTGGCGCGTACAGTTGCTGCCGGCAGGTGAGGAAGTGACACTTCATGTATTTGCCGGCTCAGAACTGGCTTGCTCTCCCGCAGAGGAGGATATCATCCGTTTGAGCGGTCATTTGCACGCATCCCCGGATGTTCTGTTGCCCGCCGCGCCGCCCCCGCAGCAGCCGGAACCGTTGGTGGAAGTTCCCCAGCCTCTGACGGAAGAGCAAGCCTGCCGCATTCTCTGCAATGCGGTATGCACCCACGAATGGGATGACTTTATTGCCAACTCTCGTGCCGATCTCACCTACCACAGCCACATGAACGGCACGCAGCTCAAATCACGTCAGGAGTTTATCCGCTACATGAGCGAGCGACGTCAATTATGGCGCCGTCAACATAGTTTTCAAGGCATGTGTTGGGACACCGGGAGTATCATTTACCGGGGAGAGAAAAGGCACTGCTACATGCTCAGCTGCTTTGGACACATGGTCGGTGCCTCTATCCTCACGCTGCAAGACGGTAAGATTGCCTCCATTGAGACATTACCCGAGGAAGCTAATGCCTCCTTCTCTCCGGATCAAGAGAGCAGCAGTGTTCCGCGTATCTTCCACCCCTTCCGAGGACACCTCACTCCGCATCCGGCAGAACATACCCCCCTGCAACTTTTTACCGCTAATTACCTGCGCGAATGCATGGTACAAAAGACCGGCTACTGCGCTCCAAATGCGGAGGAAGCTGCCACTAAGCGTGGCTGCGCCCGTTGGATTAAGCTGACCCGTGATGAACCGACGTGCTGCGACATGGCTTTTGCGCACCGCGGTCGCGTGTATGCTGTGTGTGCCGTAGAAGTGCCGAAGCACCCCGATCACGGTGGTTCCATTGCAGAAGCGGTAGAAGCTCTGCCGGAACGCGAGCAACTACTCGCTTTGGCAGAGCAGCATGGTCTTACCCCCTGTATCTTCCCTGCCGAGCGCCAGTACTCCCCAGAACCGGCAAAATCGTGGAACCTGTGGGATATACGTAACCTGCAGCCCCTGCAACCGGAACAAGTGACAGACACCGATGCCACCCCTCCCCCTTCCGTTTGGGAAGTCTTGGTGGGAGCTCTCGCCGAATTGCGCGTACGCGTGCAGCGTGCCGGAGGGACTGTCATCGCGTACCACGACACGCCAAAACTCTTCCCTCATTTTTGGTTCCGAGACCCCCAAGGAACGCTCAGTTGGGTCATTCTGCGCTGCTCTGCAGACCCCGCACAGCAAGATAGATCCCTGAGCGAACAGGAAATGCTGCCCCAAGAACTCGCCCCGGGAACTCAGGGCTATCTCGCGACAGCCACAGCCTATGGGGATGAGGCATGCAGCAAGCCAGCTCGACGTGGTGAACCGATGTACGTGAAGCTCAGTGCACTCATGCCCCTGAGTTGCTGACGCGGAAACGAGCTGCTTCCGAGAGAAAGGATGGCGATGTCATAGTCTTGGCACAAAAAGCCCTGCTGTTGTTCCGCTGATTCCCAAGGGGCATCGTCAAAGTCACGAGTATGCATCAGGCAATGGAACGGAGCCTGCGTGCCCTACTTTGCAATTTCACCTCGTCTCAGCAGATCTTCGCGCAACGCATCTAAAATCTTTTGCTCAGGACGGAAGTTTGCATCGTGATGCGAAGAGCGGATGAGAGGACCGCTCGCGACGTGCTCAAACCCACGCGTCAATGCTATTTCCCGCAATTCGGCAAATTCCTCCGGGCGCACGTAGCGTATCACCGGCAGGTGCCGCGCGCTGGGACGCAGATATTGCCCCATGGTGAGCACGCGCACGCCGTGCTCCAGCAGATCATCCATCGTGCGCACCACTTCATCTCGACTCTCGCCCAATCCAAGCATCATGCCGCTCTTTGTTACCACCAGGCCGGGAGCCATTTGCCCCGCCCGCTCCAATATGTACAGTGAACGCCTATATTGCGCGCGAAATCTCACCAACGGCGTTAGCCTCTCCACTGTCTCCACATTGTGGTTAAGAATATGAGGTCTCGCCTCCATCACCTGAGCCAGAGCTTCCTCATTCCCATTGAAGTCCGACACCAGCACCTCTATAATCGTTGCCGGGCTCGCCGAACGGATTGCACGTATCGTAGCCGCAATGTGACCTGCTGCGCCGTCCCGTAAATCATCGCGCGTCACCATGGTCACCACCGTGTGCTCCAATTTCATACTTGCCACAGCTTCTGCTACCTTACGAGGCTCATCCGCATCCAAAGGTCCGGGTTTTGCCGTGCGTGTGGCGCAAAACCCACATGCACGCGTGCATACCTCTCCGCACACCATAAAAGTAGCCGTCCCATGGCTCCAGCACTCGCCGCGGTTCGGACAGAGAGCTTGCTCGCAAACCGTCACAAGCCCTTGCCCCTGCACAAGGTGTTGTACGCGGTTAAAAACGCGTCCCTTCGGCAAACGTACTTTGAGCCATTCTGGTTTATGCAGGGTCTGTTCTTTCATAACTCCGAAAGTTATGCACCATATCATTCCGGCATGCAAGCGAAAATCTATATTTCTTTGTCTGCTGACGGAGAATAATAAGCTTTTCCAACAGATGGAAATTTCTCGCTTACATCCAAACATTTAGCGAGTTAGATTGATGGAAAACTACCTCTGTGCGAAATTATATCCGGCAGGAGTCTATCATGCTCCGGCACCATTAAAACAAAAAAAATCAGGATATGACTCAGAGAAATATTACCCGCTACACGTACGAGACAACGTCCTTCCAAGGATGGAGGCTCAGTATTTGCCGCAAATGGAATCAATTCACCAAATACTTTTCTGACCGTCAATACGGCAGCGAAGAAGCAGCTTTTCAAGCCGCTATTGAAATGCGTGACCGCATATTCGATGCACTTAAAAAAACGCCAGATGACCCACGCGCCGTCTTTGAGCAATTCAAAAACGGTACTGTTGATACCCCGACGCAGAGCAAGGTAGGCACCAATTAATGCCCTTTTCTGTGCTCGCCTCTACGATTGAAAATTCTTTCAAAACCGTGTGCTTCGGCACACGGTTTTTTTATAAATAGTTGGACGTGGGAAGCGGCTTGTTGTACAATATGGGACGTGAAATGGAAGGTCAAAGAGCTTGAAGAATGCGAATCTACTTTCGATGAAGCGCGTAGCCTGCCCGCATGGTGCGTGGTGAGTACGCGCCGCCAGACAAAAGGTCGCGGTCGTTTCAACCGCGCGTGGTATGCAGACGAAGGCGGGCTATGGGCCACTTACAACCTACCGCTGACTGAAGAGAGAGAGCGACCATGGGGACTGCTGCCACTCGTAGCCGGGGCGGCAGTCATGGACGCTCTGGAAAACTTTCGCATACCCGGGCTGAGGCTACGCTGGCCAAACGATGTGCTGGTAGGAAAAGCCAAGCTTGCGGGGATCTTGGTGGAACGCCCCCAACCAAACAAAGCATCCATTGGTGTGGGCATCAACGTGTGCAACTCTATTGCTCCGCTGAGCGCTCAGTTACAAGACCCGCCCATCCGCCTGGCCGATGTACTCAGCTCGTGCCCCTCCGTTCCCCAGCTGCGCAGCATACTGGGAGACTCATTGGAAGAAATCTTCGGCTATTTTACGGAAGGCGGCCTGGAGACGCTCGGGAGCATACTTGACAGCGCATGGGGTCCTCCCCGCCCCGTAGTGGCAATCACGGACACCGAGCGCCATTGTGGGTACTTTGCGGGAGTGGAATCGGATGGATCCCCCATCCTGCGCAGAGTGGACGGAACTTTCTACACCGTACCCGGCACGGCCGTGGTGCGCCTCAAGGAACTCATCTGATGAAGCAACAACCCACAATACGGCAAATAATGCGTTGGACGTGGTTTGCCTGCATTCCACTCCTTCTCCTGAGTTGCCGAAACAAATCATCAAACCGCCCTGCGCTGTGTGCCGAAAATGAAGCCACCCCGCAGCAATGTGCTGAATGCCACCCTCACGAATATGCGGACTGGCTCAGCAGCGACCACGCATGGGCTGCACGCCTCCCCGATGAGCAAGATGCTCCCGCTTTCCACGGTCAAACGATACGAGCCCATGGTGACCAGCTCATCTTTCGCAGTGATGCACCCGGAAACTATTTGGTACAAACTTCGTGGAATAAACCGGCCCTGCCGGTGATAGCTGCTGTGGGGCGTGATCCGCTTGTACAGTACCTTGTACCCGGTAAGCGCGGCGCCCTGCAAGTACTCAGTGCTGCTTGGGATCCTCAACGCCAAGAGTGGTTCGATGTATTTGCGGATGATGCGCGTCTGCAGGCCGAGGGGAATGCTCTTCGCAAACCCGGCGACTGGGGACACTACACCGGCCGCGGCATGACATGGAACTCCCAGTGCGCTGCCTGCCATATGACCGGTTACCGAAAGAACTATGACCGTCTCTCGGATAGCTACCACTCCTCTTTCAAACAGATGGGCGTCACCTGCATCGCTTGCCACCCCGCAGCCAAACCAGACCCCATCGATGGCTGCACGGCTGACAGGCGTACCCGCACCCTTACCCCCCAGCAAGCTGCTGCTGTGTGCGCCTCCTGTCACGCACGAGCTGAAACCTTCGATGACGCATTCCACCCCGGCGACCGCTTCGAGGATCACTATCGGCTGGAGCTGCCTGTGGCTCCCGGCGTGTTTTATGCCACCGGAATGCAACGCGATGAGGTATTTGTCGAAACAGGTTTTCGCCTGAGTCGTATGGGGGCCGCCGGTGTCACTTGTATGGACTGCCATGACCCACACACCGGCGAAACCTTGCTGCCTTGGGAGGACAATTCTCTGTGCCTGCGCTGTCATGCCATCGAAAAGGTCATTAACGGGAGAAAGGCCCCTTTTTCTGCAGGAGCGCCGGAGAAAACCTGCGACCGGAAATCGATCGGTGGACGCTGCGTGGAGTGTCACATGCCCGAATCCAATTACATGGCACGCGACCCGCGTCGAGATCACTCGCTGAATATACCTGACCCCGTGTTAAGCCAGGAAATCGGCGCGCCAAACGCCTGCACAATGTGCCACCGCGACAAAAATGACGAGTGGGCTGCACAGGTACTTGCACGCGCTATTCCGCACCAAATTGTGGAGCAGCGCCGCCCGCGCGCACGGGCCGTACACGCAGCCATGCACGGGCAGGCCAATGAAGCCGAACTACTGAGCGCCCTGCAGAAAGAGGATATACCGGCGTGGCGAGCCACCCTACTGGAGCACTTGTCACGTTGTCCGCTTTCTCCGGCCATTCAGCAAGCCGCCCAACAAGCAGCCACAGACTCCGATGCTCTTGTACGTGCAGCGGCAGCCGGCATACTGGGTCCGCACGTGCCTGTGCTATTGCATGACCCCGTGCGTTCCGTGCGCCATGCTGCTGTGTGGAGCATGCTGCAAGTTGCGCCAGAAGGGCTCAACGACGCCGCGGCCGTACAGGAGCTGCAAGAAGCCGCTGATTTCCGCGCCGACCAGCCCGGCGGCACGATGATTCTGGCGACACTCGCCCAAGCTGCAGGAAACACGCAAGAAGCAGAAGATCAATACCGTCGAGCTATTGATCTGGATCCCTCATCCCCCGTTCCGTATATGGATTACGCACTTCTGCTAGCACGCACACAACGTCTGCGGGATGCGCTGCAGGTGCTGCTCACTTGCACCAAAATGGCGCCAAAAAGCGCCGAGGCCCAATACCGCCTAGCGCTTGTGCTTGCTGAGCTGGGGTTGTACCCGGCGGCAATCATCGCGCTCGATCGAGCCCTGCAGGCAGATCCACAACATGCAGCAGCACGATCTGCCCGAGCGGAGCTTGCCCCCTTCATCTCACCCAAACCGTAAACATGCCATCACTTCCATCCGCACCCACGGTCGCCATCATTATTGCCGCCATTTTGCTAGTTTTTATTGTCTTTACTCTCCTCAAGGGCGTCATCAAGATGCTGCTTCTCGCCATCGCAGCGGTCACAGCAATAGCTGCGTGGATTTTCATCCAAAAAAATGGGTTCACACTCATTTCCCTGTGCATAAACTCACCTCAGCCGTGGATGGTGCAGGCACTCGCCTGGCTGACTGCCATCTTTATCTTCGCTGTCTTTTTCCACGGCATGAGCTGGTTCTCCCAGCTATTCTCCTGGCGTCACGGAGGAGCTTCTGCCGGTGGCATTCTTACCACCGTGCTCATGTGCGCTCTCATGCTCTGGCTCGCCATGCTGGGCATCTCATACTATGGAGATGTGTCTCTTATCGACTTTTACCACAACCGCGCGTCGACCACCGATGGCTCGGTTCTCTCTCTTCCTTGGGCGGCTCGGCTACGGCAGGCGCTCAACAACTCCCCTGCTACCTCATGGGCCATGCGTTTCAATCCCATGGATGATCCCTCCCAAACCAAACTGGCATGCTTAGTAGCCTACGGTTGTTCCCTTTCCGAAGAGCAGATGGAACAGTTCTACCACACATGTCTGGAACACTCAGGTGTTCCTCATCCCTCACGCTTTATGGATTTGTTTCGCGACCAAGGGCTTCGCACGCTAGTGCGTGAAAAACGCTTTGTGAACCTGCTGGAAAACTCGCATCTCAAAACCTTCCTCCAATTTCAGAATACGCAGCAATTTCTCGAGAAACTGCAGCTCAATTGATAACTCATTCCTGTAAAAAAATGTTCGATAGCGCCCGTTTTGCCTTGTGAAGCTGCGGGGCAACATGGTAGAATGGGGAGCGGTTTGCCTGTCCGTGATTCCACCCTCTCAACCCGATGAAACAGATGCTCCGAAAAGCCCTGTTCATACTGGTTCTACTCGTAGCGCCAGTAGCGGAGTTGTGCGCTGCTACGGGCAAGTGGGAGGTATTTTCCGTACGTGGCGTAGATTATGTACGCTTGGATGACGTATGGAGCTTTTACCGTTTCTCGAAACGTGAAGGGCGCCCCGGCTTCATCTCTTACGGTGCCGGTGACCGCACCGTTTCCTTGCGCCCCTCCAAGCAGGATTTTTACGTCAATAACTACCGTTATATCCTGTCCTATCCGGTGATTTCAGAAAATGGAATGCTGCTCATCTCCACGATCGACATGAGTAAACTGGTGGATCCGGTACTTCGCCCTCGCCTCACAAAATCCGGGAAAATCACCACAGTTGTTCTGGATCCAGGGCACGGCGGACACGATTCGGGTGCAGTGAGCCGTTACGCGCGTGAAAAGGATTGCAACTTGGCACTTGGGCTTAAAGTACGCCGTAAGCTAGAAGCAGCTGGCTTTAAGGTAGTGATGACGCGCGATAAAGATTTTTTCTTGACGCTCGGGGAGCGCGTAGCCATAGCCAACCGCACACCCGACTGCATCTTCGTGAGCTTGCACCACAACTCCGGCGGCAGTTCGGCCTCCGGTATCGAAACTTTTACCCTTGCACCGCACGGCACCACCTCCCCCTTTGCCAGAACCCGCCGCACAGAGGATTTGGCCGGCAATAACCAAGATAGCGAAAATATCGCCCTAGCCACCGCTGTGCACAGCCATTCCATCAAGAAAACAGGCGCCATCGACCGCGGTATTCAAAGAGCTCGCTTCTCGGTACTTTGCACAATTAAGCGCCCAGCCATTCTCTTTGAGGGCGGTTTTGTCACTAACCAACAGGAGGGCTCGAAAATCAGCTCCGATAACTACCAGGACATACTTGCCCAGTGTATTTGCGATGGCATTGTGCGCTACACATACAACACGCGCCACCGGCCATCCTCATACCGCCGAGGAGGAAGCGGTTCAGTTCGCGCCGGCTCTTCTCTGCACTCAGGCTACGTCCCGCACGCGCGCGGCACGTCATTACGTTAACTGCCCCATGTATATGCTTGCACATCGTCCCGTCCTCTCGAGCTGCTACTTGTTGCTCGCGCTGATGGCGGCCACAAGTAAGGCAGCAAACGAGCCTTCTCCTTGGATCCCGGCAGACGGACCTCCTGATACTACATACCAAGCTGTTGATGAGCTGCGCAGTTTCTATAAACTGGCAGATGGTTCCCGATCGGCACGCAAAGGTGCATATTGCATCGTGCGCGATGACGCCTCTGTGGAGCTGGGTCCGGGAGCACGTGATCTGCGCATCAATGGGGTGCATATTCTGCTGGGGCGTCCGCTCATGCGAGACACAGCCGGCAAACTGCTGATCTCACGTGATGATTGGGTATATTGGATTGACCCCATTTTGCGACCAACTTACATAGCAGACCGAGCAAAGTTAGATACGGTTGTTATCGATGCTGCACACGGTGGACACGATACCGGGGTCGCCTGCTCCACAAGTCATGAAGCTCAAGTAACGCTTCAAGTAGCCCAGGCACTGAAAAAGGAGCTGGAAACGGCAGGGTTGCGTTGCTTTCTCACCCGCACCGGAGACTATTTCCTCTCTGACCGCCAGCGAGTAGATCAGTCGAATGCAATACCAAACGCTATTTTTGTGAGTCTGCACCTCAACAGCGCCCAAGCAAAGGCGTGCGGTCCAGCTGTTTATACGACCACTCCCTCACCCATCGGCACAGAAACGCCGCGTCCTGGCAATGCATTCTCCTGCAGAAGCGCGGCTCTTGCGTACGCGCTGCAGTACACGCTGAGCGCAGAAACCCGCTTGCCCGGGGACGGATGCAACCACACTCACTTCAGCTTGTTGAGTTCTCTCACCATGCCGTCTGTCATAGTAGAGCTGGGCTACGCCAGCAACCCTAAAGAAGCAGCGGCCCTAACCACCCCGGACTATCAAGCTAAGATTGCTGCTGCACTGGCTCGCGGCATCCAAAATTACTCCCGAGCTACCGCGCCTAATGCAGAAATTCCCGTGGCGCCAGCGCCTCCACAAAAAGCCAAGCCCCGGCCACGCAAGGAACCAACGAAACCTGCCGCGGATAAGCAAAAACCTGTAAAACCTGCCGCAGATAAACAAAAAAACCGCAGCAAAAATCGTCCCGCAAAAAAGAATCGTACTCGCAGGTGATCGCTCTCTGCTTCAAGAGCGACGCAACAGATCCAGCTTCACGGGATCAAGCTGCTCCCATGGCAGTTCTGGCTTTGTAAAATGCCCGTAGTTCGTGGACAATCGGAAAATCGGGCGGCGTAACCCCAGCGCAGCCTCCATATCCGCCGGTTTGAAGGAGAATGCGTCCCGCACACGCCGAATGATTTCCTCCTCCCCCACATGAGCGGTACCAAAGGTATCCACATCGATCATGATGGAAACGGGATCAGCCTTACCAATGGCATAAGCTACCTGAAGCTCGCAACGCCGCGCCAACCCGGCCGCCACCACATGCTTGGCAACCCATCGACACATGTACGCGCCAGAGCGATCCACCTTGCTGCAATCCTTCCCGGAAAAGGCACCGCCACCGTGGCGACCCATGCCGCCGTATGTATCAACGATAATCTTTCGCCCGGTGAGGCCAGAGTCGCCATGCGGCCCCCCAATAACGAAACGTCCCGTGGGATTGATGAAGTATTCCGTATCCCCCCTCAGCAACTCAGAAGGCAGCACACGTTTCACCAGTTCGGTGCAATAGGCGCGTATCTCCTTCGGACTCACATTGTCGGCATGCTGGGTGCTCAACACCACATTCATAATGCGATCCGGCTGCCCATCCTTACCATACACCACAGCTACCTGACTCTTGCTATCCGGACGCAGCCAGTCAACTTCTCCCGCATGGCGTGCACGAGCCAGTTCGCGCATGATGCGGTGGGCGTACATGATGGGAGCAGGCATCATCTCCGGCGTTTCATCCGTCGCATAGCCGAACATGATACCTTGATCACCGGCTCCCTGTTCGCAGCCTTCCTTGCCTTCAACAGCACGAGCGTCCACTCCCTGTGCAATATCCGGACTCTGAGCAGAGAGGAAATTGAGTACCTGTACCCCATCCGCAAAAAACACCTCATCGTCTGCCGCCGTGCGGTAGCCAATTTCTCGAATCGTGTCACGCACAACTTTCTCATAATCGATCTGCGCACGCGTCGTGATTTCACCGGCGAGCACCACGTGATTGTCCTTCACCAAGGTCTCACACGCTACACGGCTGGCAGAGTCTTGCTCCAAACACGCATCCAAAATCGAGTCGGAAATCAAATCCGCTACTTTATCAGGATGCCCTTCCCCCACAGATTCCGATGTAAAAAGATGCGGTATATTCATAGTTAATCAAGTTCGTTGGTCAGTGTAAAAAGTCCTAGTCCACTGGGCACTTTATCCGGCTCCTCGCGAATACTCGCCATGGCGGCAGACATCACCAAGGCTGCCTTGTTCGTGTGTTCCGGAGTTGTACGCAACATGTGGTAAAACATATCCCACCACAGAGTGATTTCATTACGAATCATCTGCGCCTGAAGTACATAATGCCTTACTCCGGCCTCGTACAAAACGTTTTCTTCATGCTCCGTCAAATTGCATGTTTCGTCATCCGTGTAAAAACCGGTGCGTTCCATCAAACGGCGCATATTTTCAGCTATCGTATAGTCATACGGGTTGCGGCGCATCTGCACGGCAAGCATCAACAGATCCCGGCGCGTCGGATAACGGCGCGGTGTTGGATCATTGAGCACAGCGATGTAGCGCTCAGGATATTCCAAACGGGTAATAATCTGTTTTTGTACGGCATCCCGCGGATGTAGCATGATCTGTTGATAGAGCGCGGTGAGCTTGGTGTAGTACTCTGGCGTTCGCTTTTGATTCGTCATGACATGCCGATTCGGATGGCAAATGATGTTCAGCATGGCATAGCGGCTACGCAAGTGCTTGGCCAGCGTATCATCTGCCACACACACCGCGTTTTTCCCAGTGGGATTATTACTCTTTTTGAGCAGTTCCTGAATGAGCCAGTGCGCAAAAGCATCCTCCAAACTCTCTTGGGGTACCTGTGGGTTGTCGAACAGCAAAACCACCCCCACCTTATCCTGCGCGTAACTCGCCAATATGTTGATACAAGCCTGCGGTGTCATTGGTGCACGTGCACCCACCATATCCAATGACCATGCACACGGCGGCGCCCCGGCAACTCGAGCCACCCGGCGCGGAGCAAAATAGGTAGATAGATAACTGAGTAGTGTCAACAAATGGACATCAAACCGGAATGCCCCACCCACCATCCAGCTTGCCCGTGGCAGATGGTGACTCAAAAAAAAGTCAAGCGACGCAGGTTCTTTTTCATCGGTATCACTCATGAGGGAACGGGAGCGCGTAGAGATTCCAAGAAGCGCTGACAAATGGTGTGCATACGATTTTCGTTGGCCGCATCGTTTCGCCATGTGAGCCGCATCAGATCGAATATGATAGAGGACGCATTGGTGTGCCCGCGTCCTTGCAATTTGAAGTGGCGGAACCCCATATCGTAGAGTCTTTGTATCTCCGGGGTGCTGAGGGCCAGTACACCATAACGTTCTGTGGTAAGCATTTTTCCCAACTCTCGGCAACCATTGACTGCTTGACGCTTGTCGAACTCTCTCCCATCATAGCCTAGGAAGTTGAGTGCATTCTCGGACAAGGAGCGATAATGAAACCCTCGCAACGGGCAGTTTCTTATACAGTACTCATTTATGAGTAATATATAACGATGTGGTTCTCCCAGCTTTTCCAGCAAGTCATAATTGAGGACATCATCCGGGTGTACCATCACGTCATCGTACTTATCGGCTAATTCTCGATACACGTCCAACTTCCCTTTGCCCTTCTTTTGAACGATATTAAGAATGCTTGAGATACAACGCAGCTTCGGGAACTTATCGCGCAAGTACTCGAGCAGAAGGTCGAAGCCTATGATCACCCCATTGCGTCCCGTGGGGTTGTGACGCGAAAAAAAGGAGCAAAGGGCGTTGCACAACGCATCACCAAGATGCTCCTCCTTGAGCAATAGATTGGAGAAAGTGAGGTACACGGCTATACGTCGCTTCTCGTACTCCAGCCCCGCTGCGCGCAATTCCTCTGCCTCGCGCAGGAGTTGTTTCAGGACTCGCCCGCTATTCCATGTGCACAGAGGCGCTCCGTGTACCATGTGAAAAGGTTCATATCCCAGTTTCTCCTTGCAAAAGTCAAAAAAGGACAGCAGCTCACGGTCGTTCACGAACGCCCCCGAGACATCCCAATCCGCTTCAGGCCAAAGTGGATTTACGTATGCTGTCTTTGACGCCATTTGAATTAGCTCAATCTTACCTAATCACATTCCTTGTCTCGCACCGTGCCTGCCTTACTTTTCGGGCCAGCCCAATGTCTGGTGAGCTATCGCTCGCTCCCCTCCCGTGAGGCCGAGCTTAGCGGTCAATGCGTCCACGTCTATCAATCCACGAATCACCGTACTTAATCCCTTGGAAGCAGCATACAAGTACACGTTCTGGTAAGCTGAACCCACATGGCAACGTCCCCACATGTCGTCTTTGGCAACGTAAAGCAAATGGATTGGCGCGTCCTTTACAAACTCCTGCGTGGCGGTAAGTGGTATCAGATTCTCATCGTTTACCTTCTCCAAACAATTCTTGGGGCCATCGTAATACCACGTGCCTGTTGGGGTGAGAAGATAAAGCTTCATATTCTGCTGATTCCGAGCTGTGGGGATAGTGCGCTTCCCCTGCGTGTTCACCCCCCAAGCCGCCCACAGCACCTCGCTGAGTGTCTGGTCATCCACCGGCTTATTTGCATCGTAGAGTCGCCCGGAAGCGCGGGTGTTGATAGCGTCCATCACAGGCATGCCGCCTGTCGTAACCGGCTTGGGGAGCTGCTTGACCTCACCTCCCCACACAGTGCCGCAGGTCAACACCGCGCAGCTCATCATCGTGAGTTTTTGAATCGCATTCATGCCCGTGAGTGTACCACGCCACGGCTCGTCATGTCAAGCAAGCTTGACAAAGCAGCTCCACATGAGTAGGATAAGCGCATGCAACTCAATCAAGCTGTACTCGACAAAAAAGGTTTGCAAATCCCGCAGGCTCCGGCGCCGGTGGGTTCTTACGTGCAATGCGTGCGCACCGGTAACTTGCTTCATCTCTCCGGTGGCATCTCGGTGAACGGCGACTCTGCCTTCTACGGCAAGCTTGGCCGAGATCTCTCCGTGGAGCAAGGTCAGCAAGCTGCGGTTGCGGCTATCCTGAATCGGCTTGGTGTCATTAAAGCCGAGCTTGGTGGCTTTGCCCCCTTGCGCCGCATCGTGGCAGTGAACGGTTTTGTGAATTGCACTCCCGACTTTACCGATCAGGCGAAAGTGCTCAATGGCGCCTCTGACTTGCTTGTGGAGCTTTTCGGAGCGGAAGCTGCTCACTCGCGTTCTGCCGTGGGTGTGGTGAGTCTGCCCCTAGGTGTAGCCGTTGAAATCAATATGATTGTCGAGTTTGACCCAGCGCAACTCTGACCACTCTCATGGCAACGGTTGTCCTTGGCATCTGTGGCTCCATCGCTGCTTATAAGGCGGCGGACGTGGCCTCGCGACTCACGAAAGCCGGGCATGAAGTACACTGCGTGTGCACACCAACGGCTCTGCGTTTTGTCACGCCGCTCACACTTATGACCCTCTCTCGCCACCCCGTGATTTCCTCCTTCGAGGAGGAAACAACCGACTGGGTCCCTACCCACATTGCACTGGCGCAGAAAGCGGATGTACTTGCAGTAGCGCCGGCCAGCGCGCACTCCATCGCCTGCTTTGCCCAAGGATTCGCACCGAATGTCCTTACTTCTCTCTACTTGGCGAACCGCGCCCCAGTGATCATCTTCCCCGCCATGAATACGCTGATGTGGGAACACCCCGCAACGCAGCAAAATGTGCAAACGCTCCTCAAACGGGGTGATCGCATAGTTGGCCCGGCGGAAGAGGGCGAACTTGCATGCGGCACCTGCGGGAAGGGAAGACTCGTCGATGTAGCCACCATCGTGTCACACATTCAGCAAGCTGTCTGAGCCCGTGTTGCTTCAAGCGCAGCTCTCTGACGCACAGGTCACATCTTTCGTCAGGGGTAAGGTTTCCCCTTTATTGTTTTGTATTAGCCTTTTATGCCTTTCATGCACTGTTCGGAAATTTGGAAGTTGACGCAAGAGGGTCTTGAGTTTTCGTGGAACTATGATAGTCTGGGAGCGACATGGCAAATACGACATTATCCCCTGATTTGGTGAGACTCACTGCGGCACTAGCAGATGCCTTTGCCCAGAGTCAACCCGTAGTATCGGCGCGTGCGCACATCGGTTTGTTCTACCAGGATGCGGCGGCTACAGATCTTTTCCGCAGGGTGAGCGAGTATGGGGCTCAACTTCAGGAAAAGAAGGCAGCCGGTATGCCGCCAGGGGAGGAGGAATTAGCGAAATTTGACCAGCTGCGTAGCGATGTGGTCAACAACGAACGCTGCAGGAGCTTTTTGGAAGCTCGTGAACAATTGGATTTGATGCTCGCTACGGTTAATCAGTATCTTTGCTTGGCAATCGATAAAGGGCACGCCCCTACCGATGAGGAGGTTGCAGAATCCATGACTCGCCATGTGAGCGCGTGCAGCTGCGGTGGGCACTGCAAGGATGGCGAGTGCAATGGCAATTGCGATGGTCACTGCCACGACGGGCATGATGGCCATTGCCACAAGCACGAAGCCTGACATCCCCCGCCGAAGCGACTCTGTTTTTTCCCTTCTGTCATGCGTCGCTTTTTGCACTCACGCGCTTTTTTTTACGCGATAGCGACGACGCTGTGCGTAGGGATCGGCGTGGCGTGGTTATGTGATTCAGAGTGGCGTTTCAGTCCCGCGGTGCCGGTTCTGTACGGCGGAACGGCTGTGATCTTGCTGCTCGCAGGCGGGTTGGCACTGTCGCACGTCCGAAATCACGATCCCTTGCCGCGTGCACACATTCTGTGGCGAGTGTTGGTATTTTCCCTCGTTTGTAACATAGCGTGCAATCTTTACTTCTTCAGCAACCTGATGCACGCTCCATTTTCTTTGTTTCTCGCGGCAGCCTGCATCTGCTGGCTATGGGTGATTCTCGGGCGTCTGAGCATGATAATCTGCTGCCCCTTTTTTATCCTGCAACTCGCACAAATCGCCGGTAGCCTTCAGTACGGCGCGCGCATCAACTCG
The DNA here is from genome assembly GCA_947626545.1 of uncultured Akkermansia sp. Taxonomy (GTDB): domain Bacteria; phylum Verrucomicrobiota; class Verrucomicrobiia; order Verrucomicrobiales; family Akkermansiaceae; genus Akkermansia. The sequence continues at coordinate 19,422 of CANQSS010000040.1, forward strand.
CTCGTCATCGCCGAAACTCTTGAGGCCTCCGAAGAAGAAATCTTTGGCTACTTGTCTGCGAGCAATATGCTCATTGCTCTCGCTTCAGTCGCCGGAGGAGTCCTGCTCAGCTGGACACTGGTACGCATTCTGCGTTCGCAGCGTAATCGCCTGCAGCTGGTCAACGCTGGTCTTCTTTTTGCGCTCATCGCCGGACTATTCAGCCTGACGATCCCGCCGGTACGCCGTGATCCCAACTACTACTGGCCCGTGTATGAAGTATACGCCCTTATCCAGTCCTGGAGCGAAGCTCTCTTCCACAATCAAGCCACCATCAAACAGGCACAATCTCTCCCCTCCCCGGCTGAACAGCCCTCCTCTCTGCACACGCTGCATGGCGGTGAGGGGGTTGTACTTGTGGTCCATATCGGTGAAAGCGTACGCGCCGACCGCATGGGCATCAACGGCTATTCACGCAATACAACGCCCTTTCTCAGTTCCTGCACGAACCTGATCAACTTTCCGAATTGCATCTCTGCCGCCTGCGATACCTGCCAAGCTCAAATCGCCATTCTCACCGACGCCCGACGCAATATCTACGAAAAAGACCCCGCCATGCAACCGCACACCGGGTCCGTGCTCGATCTTTTCGCCGCCCACGGCTTTCGTGTTTGTTCCTTTTTCGGCAAAAGAAACGCCACTCATCTCAAGTACGACATGGTCGTACGCATCCTCACCCGTTGCGCCGCCGAGCGACATCACTCTCCGGGCTCCCCTTGGACAGCCGTCCCTCTCATGGCTGAATCTTTACGCAACCAACCGGCCGGACAAAATACCGTCCTATTCATCAACAATGAAGGCAGCCATACGCCTTTCTTTCACTACGACCACCAATCCGCCCCTTTTCTTCCCGCCGGTTCCTCTTTTGAAAACCCCGCCGCCCATGCTCAAAGCGTCAACAATGCCTACGACAACACAGTGCACTACACAGATGAATTTGTGCGCCGTGTAACCCGCATTCTTCAAGGGCGCCCATGGCTCTACCTCTACATTAGTGACCACGGTGAATATTTGGGGCATGATGGCATCTGGGGACGCGCCGCGCTCGGAGAAAGCGGTCGCGACTACCACAGCACCACCGGATGTCGCGTGGGTATGTTCTTCCTTTATTCCCCCGAATTTGAGAAAGTTCACCCTCATTTCGCCGACGCGCTGCGCATACTCCATTCCCATACCTCCATGACGATCGCTCAAGAACATATCTTCCACACGATCTTGGGTATTTTCGATTTACAAACTCCGTGGTACAACCCTTCTCTCGATCTTTCCTCCACCAAGGCCCAACCGTATTCTGGGCCGCAACCCCAGTTCTCCCGTTAGCCTCCACTTCGCGCTTTCCATTCTGCCACGTTTTTTGGACCAGGGCAAACGCATATGAGAGAAGTTAATCAACGGAGGGAACACAGTTGTTGACCGATATCGTCGTTTATACGTATCAAGAATCATGACAACAAACGGTCATCATGATGACGGATCTAACGAACTCATCCGCACACGTTGATGATTCGAAAAATTTGCGCAACGCGCACATTATTAATAAATCGTAAATTGACTCACCGGCACCACCCTGCCGGTTCGCCCCTGCGGGGCAGCGCATCCGCGCTGTCCATACGCACTTACCGCCCGCTAACGCGTGCGCCCTCATCGGGGCCGTCGTGCGTGTTGTAAATCGTAAATCGTACATAGGCAACCGCATTTTCTAATGCGGTTGCCCTAGGGTTCTTCCTAGCTCCGTGAGAGCCTTTTCAAGCTCCGTTATCCTGTTGTCTTGTTCGGTGATTTTCTTATTCATTTCTCCGCGAAGGACGGCGCAGATGTTGGTGTAGAGGAGCTCCTCGTAGTACGGCAGCTTGCGCGCGTAGCTCCACCACCTCTGTCCCATAGGGGTGCCAGGATTGATCCAGGGCTTGGAGAGACCTGAGACGAGGAAGGACAGCGTTTTATCCGAGAAATCATGGTTTTTGAGACAGCGAAGCAGGCTGGACTGCTATTTGCGAGAGCGTGACCGGCTTTTCTGTCTTCAGCGTGATAAGGAAACGATATTTCCCATCCGTATCTTTTCCCCGAAGGATGGTTTCAAAGTGTCGTTTGTCGATGGCGATTTCTTTGCCGTTCACAACAAGTTTTCCGCCGACTTGAGAAGTAGTGAACTTGAGCCGGAGGTCTTTTTTATCCACGTTGGGGATCACGATACGAGACTTGTCGGTCGAGACGAAACCGTTTCTTTCATCCCGCAGCCAATCGTGCATGAAATGCGTCGGCATCTTTCTGAGGATTGTATCAATATTTCGGAACATCGATGCTTT
>CANQSS010000041.1 GCA_947626545.1 uncultured Akkermansia sp.
AAGGGAGAGAGTGCGTAGCTCTCTCCCTGGTCAGAGGGGAGTGGGGAGGCTGAAAGCCCCCCCACAAGCTCCGCTTTGCTCTGATGGATTGAGCAAAAATAAAAATTTACCCCGCCTCAAAATTATAGTTGACTTCGTACATCATACGTCGTACATAGGCGCTGCCAAGCGCCTCCGTCGTACATCCAACATCGTACATAGGCGGCGTCAGCCGCCACTGCCCCTTTGTAACCACCCCCGATCACGGCTTCAGGACATCCCGCTGTGTCTGCTCCGCATCCCCGCGCCGCAGGCGCGCGAATTCCTCAAATCGTAAATCGTAAATCGTAAATCGTAAATGACTTGCGTGTTTGGATCGCTTTTTCTTGGGACGGATGTGATGCGGTTGCCTTCATTTGCGGCATTTCTTGCTATTTGTCGATCAGTGTGCTAAAGTAAACGCATGGATACCCGATTGACTGAGGCTCGCCTGTACGGCATTGTGGACAGGGGCTATGTGCAGGAAGCAGACGTAGCGGCATGCACGCACGAGCTCCTCGCTGGCGGAGTCCGTATCCTGCAACTGCGCGCCAAGAATTTGCTGCAGGAAGATGTGACGCGGCTGGCTCACGTCATGCAACCCATTTGCCGAGAATCAAACGCCATTTTTGTGCTGAACGATTACCCGGAACTCGCCGCGAGCATCGGAGCGGATGCCGTGCACGTGGGGCAGGACGCCCCGGCACTCGCGGACATCCGCCGCATTGTGGGACCGCGCATGCTCATCGGACGTTCCACCCACTCGCTCGACCAGGTGCGCCGCGCGCGCGAGGAAGGGGTGGATTACATCGGCTTCGGCCCGCTCTTTCCCACAGCCACCAAGCCCGGGCGCCCCGCCATCGGCCTACAAGATATCGCGCAGGCGCAGCAGCTGGCGGGCGACATGCCCATGTTCTGCATCGGCGGAGTCAATGCCGACACGCTCCCGCAGGTGCTCGCCGCCGGGGCGCAGCGCGTGGTGATTGTTTCCTGGCTGTTGCAGCAGGCGAACCGCACCCGAGCCGTGCAGCGGCTCCTCCACGCTCTCATCCCCGCATAAGCATGGCACGCATTCTTTCAGCAGTGAGCGGCGGGGTGGACAGCGCAGTGGCCACCGCCCTGCTCGTGCAGCAGGGACACGAGGTGGTGGGCGCTTACATGAAAAACTGGATCAACGAGGAGGGCATCCCGGGCGAATGCCCTTGGGAGCAGGATATCGAGGACGCACGCGCCATCTGCCGCGTGCTGGGCATTGAGCTGCGCGTGGTAGATCTCATCGAGCAGTACCGCGCCCGCATCGTCAACTACCTGCTGGAGGGCTACCGCGCCGGCACCACCCCGAACCCGGATGTGCTCTGCAACCGTGAAATCAAGTTCGGCGTGCTGTTGGACTACGCGCTGGAACAGGGTTTTGAGGGCGTGGCGACCGGCCACTACGCCAAGCGGGAGGACGCTCCCGGCGGCGAACACTACATCCTGCGCGGGGACGATCCGAACAAGGATCAATCCTACTTCCTCGCCCTCATGCGCGCCGAGCAGGTGGCGCACGCCATCTTCCCCATCGGCGGCATCGCCAAGCCGCGCGTGCGCGAGCTGGCGCGTGAGTTCAACCTGCCCGTAGCTCTCAAAAAAGACTCGCAGGGCATCTGCTTCATCGGCCAGGTGAAGATGAGCGACTTCCTGCGCCACTTCATCCCCGATAACCCCGGCGACATCGTGGATACCTCAGGTCGCGTGCTCGGGCGCCACCTCGGCCTGCACCTCTTCACCATCGGCCAACGTAAGGGGCACCACATCGCCTCCCCGCGCGAGGGCGTCGCCTACGTGGTTGTCGGCAAGGACATCGCCCGCAATCGCCTCATCCTCGACTACGAAAGCCCGGACGCCCCGGGTCTCTACGCCTCCGGAGCTTCGGTCGGCCATATCACCAACGGCTGCCACCCCCTGCCCGAGCGCGTGCTCGCCCAGCCCCGCTACCGCTCCCCCGCAGAACCCGCCTCTCTGCTCTACATCGGCGATGATTGCGTCCAGCTCACCTTCGACCGCCCGGTTCGAGCCCTTTCCCCCGGCCAAATCTGCGCCTTCTACGATCCCGCCGCCCCCGCTCGTCTCCTTGCCGGCGGCTTCTTCTCCCACATCACCTCCAGTCGTCCTCTGGGGTAAAATACGCGTTCGCATTTGCTTTGCAGTTGCCTCAAGCTCGCCTCACGAGCTTTGCTTCGGAGTCGCCTCACGACTCCTCACCCCTTCGGGGCAAAAGCTGCGCTTTTGGCCAAACTGGCTTACAGCCGTCGCCAGTTTTCACCCCTGCGGGGCAAAAGCTATGCTTTTGGCCAAATGACCTTGCAGCCGCCGGCCGTTTTCCCGCAGCTCCGCTGCGCATTATTTCCAAATCGTAAATCGTAAATCGTAAATGAATTGCGTGTTTGGATCGCTTTTTCTTGGGACGGATGTGAGTTCTTCTCGAAATTCCGCTTGCTATCCGGATAGATTTCATGAGAGAATAACGCATGCCTCGCCGGAAACACGATTTCAATTTCAAGGATCATACGGATGATTTGGATTTCTCGTCACTTGCCAAATTCCTAAAAAAATACGCCGGTACGCCAGAAGAAGATACAGAGGCAGAGAAGGGATGCACAAAACCCATCCACCTTGCAGCAGAAGCCAAGGATCTGTCACGCTTGCGACGTCTCCTGGATCGGGGAGTGTCCCCTGATGAGCGCTGTCGCTACACATTCTTGTCTGATCATGTTCTGATGGATGATCCGGAGGACTTGCCGGAAAGTAAAGATGTTACGCCGTTAATGGTCGCTACATCCGTCGATTTTGATGCAGGAGTGCAGGAACTCCTGGCTCGTGGAGCAAACCCTGAGTGTAAGGACAGCGAAGGGCGAACAGCTCTCTGGTACGCATCCGCATTCCATGCAAGAAAAGCGCTCACTTGCCTCATCGCCGCCGGAGCTGATGTGAACGTTGCCGATCTTGGCGGCAATACCCCACTCGGTCTGGCGATCTACTGTCCTAATCCCCCGCACATTCTCTCTGATCTCCTCGCCGCCGGAGCCAATCCCAATCTGGCAAATGAAGATCGCCGCACCCCCCTGCATTTCGCCGCTGCCAATGGTACAGTCACCCAGGTAAAAATGCTCCTCGATGCCGGAGCCAATCCCCATATCAAGGATCGCGATGGCTGGATTCCTTTGTGGCATTGCACGAGCAACGCAAATCCTTTCCCCATCATCGACCTGCTTCGTCCTTTCGGCGGCTATTGGACGGCGAGCGATCTTAATCGCTCCTCGCGTCGCAGTCTCACCCCCCTCTTCGCCAATGCCTGCATGCGGTGCGCCAACTCCCTTCTCATTCAGCAGCTGATCAAGGATGGCGCCGATGTCAACGCTGTCTTCCCCACGGGAGTGACACCCCTCACCCTGGCCCTTACCACATGCAATCAACCGGCCTACACCACCCTGCTTGAGTGTGGAGCTAACCCTAACCGACCCGACCTTCTGGGCATGACCCCACTCAACATTGCTCTCTCCGAAGAAAACGAGCATGCTGCTCGCGCTCTCCTGGCAAATGGCGCCAACGTGAACGATGTCGACCCCCTCGGACAAAACGCCTTGGACTACGCTCTCGGCCAAGGTTTCGATAAGAAATTTCTCACATTCCTCCTCGATCAGGGGGCGGATGTCAACGCCCTGGATCATCGGAACTGCACTCCCCTCATGCACGCTGTCAGGAATACGAACGAAACGGCGATTATCGAGCTCCTCCTCAGCCGAGGCGCCAACCTAAATGTCATCAGCGAAGACGGTGAAACTGCCTTACATTTCGCCGCTGAAAATGCCAACACCCGCTTCCTGCGCGCCCTCCTCGATGCCGGGGCAGACCCCTGCCTCATCGACCCCGACTGCGGTGTTTCTGCCCTGGACGAAGCCGTACTCAGCAGCTCCCATACCTGCGTCCGATACCTCCTCGACGCCCTTCCCAATTCCCCCGCTGCCGTCAACATTCTCCGCGAATCCCTCGACGTCGCCCGGCAAGAAAACAATTCCCGCGCCGCCAAACTCATCGAGAAGAAACTCGCCACGATGGAGTAAATTCTCCTAAAAATGGATCTTTATCTGAAAGGAAGCCGCCTCAAAAACCCGAACCGTTCTCTCGAACGAGACCGCGACCTTTGCAACGTAAGCAGGGGATGTTGGACGTTGTGCCGCGATGTCCTCTGCCGTAGCAATCCGGGCAAGTGATGACACGCACGTGCGGCTTATCCGGCGCAATGCCGTCACGCGCCCCGGTATCAACACCATTCAGCGCACTCCCGTCCGCCCGCACCATCCCCTCTCCCTTGCACTGGGCACACCTGCCGCCCGCGCGCATGCGCCCGGTTCCTCCGCAAGATTGGCAGACGAAAACAGCGCCGTTCTGCGCATCTCGAGCCAAACCACTCCTCACGCGGGAGGGCATTCCGTTGACGAGGTCGCCGTTCTCCCGCACCACCTTTTGCCCCTTACACAGCACGCAGACGCCGCTCACCATCCGCCCCGTCCCGCCGCACGAGGGGCACACCTTTACCGCCTCCTGCGCCCCAGCTGATTCCAGACACAGACTCATTAACATCCCCAAAAACCACACCATGCCTTTCTTGTTTTTCATTCGTTATGCTCCTTTCTATGTCACGTCCGAGTATACTTTGCATCCTGCCTCCGTGTACAGCACAAAAACAACGGAGCCGACATCATTCACCGTCGTTCTGCGAACACCGAAACGAGGCATTCAATGACTGCAAGAGCGGATAAAGACGAAGCAGAAATTAGAGAACTCGGATATTCTTTTACGTCAATCATTTATTGTCAATATATTTATGCACACAAAGTGCAGTTCAGTGAAGGAAGTTATGCTCTAAATATGCAATTTGATAAAGGAACTCTGAGATTATTTATGCAATCTGATGAAGGAAAACTCTCTTTTATGAGCAGGAAAACCGATCTCCTTCCGGCTCACCTCTTCGCTCAATTTCGAAAATTTTCCGCGCATCCGGTCACGCCTCCGCTTCGCGTAGCCCGCACGACGGCACGCGAATTTCACATCGTCAATGTTTCACGGCTTCACCATTCCGTGATGTCCCGTCCCTGGGCATCATCGAAGGTGCCGAACAGGATGCGGATGATGTCGATAATCTGCCAGATAACGAAACCGCCACCTGTCAGAATCTGCAAAACACCTGAAATGATTTTCCCCGTGTAAATACGGTGCAATCCACCGCAACACGAGCAGAACAACAAACAGGCTAATATCAACGTCACCGTCCGTGACCTAGGCGATATATTTTGTTCCATGCTCATGAGATTACATTTGTTTAAAAGATCTCTTCCTCATCACTCTCTTCACCAGACTGTCATAACGAGCCACACCACACCCACCAGTCCGCACGCAAGCAACGGCGAAAGCAACAACAACTCCCACGGTGGAAGCGGCATCGGATCTACGATATACTGCGAGCAAAAATAATTCTTCACCCTCTCCACACGCCTCTGCCACCAGCCCCTGAGTTCTCGTCGCTGAGCATTCGTCCCCATAGTCGTTACCTAAATAATTTCAGTGAAAGATACGCTAACCCAACCACACACACGGCGATCAGCCACGTCGGCACCTCCGGCCATAAAGAATGCACCGATTCCACAAAATCACGAAGTGAAGCTAGAACGTAGGTTTTCATCTTTCTTTCTCTACATCATCGTTTTCGCCTCTCATTTTTCCGAGTAGTCTGCGTTTGTGGAATGACGCTGTTTCCACGAATTCTCCCATATTCATACTGGCACTCTACAGCAATCTACCTATAATCTCAAGTCTAAAATATCTCTTTTCCTATAATGGCACACGTGTCCCAATAAAAATATTCTCCGGGCTCATTCACCCCATTCCTCACGCGTTTCATGGAAGAAGTACGGTGAAAAAGAAATCTGCAAGCTGGCATCGCATATCTACGAATCATTCTAACTGACAACACGCAATGTTTTGAAAGTTTCTCCGCGCTTCTGCTCCGCATCCCCGCACCTTTCTAATTATACCCGTGTACAGCTTCATCACATTTCGCTCGCATCTGCTCCACCGAACTTGCGCGCAAGCGCGGGAATTTTTCAAATCGTAAATCGTAAATCGTAAATTATGAACACGTTATGCCGCATTGCACACCGATCGCTGCATCTTGGGATCGCTTTTTCTTGGGACGGATGTGCTATAATGGTCTTTATTCTCTCGTTTTTCATCCATATGTTATCTGACCAACCCTCCGTGCTACTTGCATACAATCAGACGCAGGGTTCTCAAGAGAGGTCACGCAAAAGGCAGAACGAATCAGTGAGCTACCAGAGACACTAGATACACTAGCCGAGAGTAGAACCACGTAACATTGCAAAAGTACCACTCTATTTGAGAAACTGACGCAGAGTTGCTACTTCTGCGCCCATATTTTGAGCACATTATAAGGTCAATCCCTCTATCGTTCCTTCGATATAACCGCCGATGACAGCTTTGGCATTTTGGGCGTTTTTGTTGAACGCATCGGTCATTTCCTGATTCATCCGAAGGTCAAATTCTGTAACAGTTTCTCCTCTTCTTTTCAATGCATACTGACATTGCTCACACCCAAGCATATGTGTTTTAACTTTACTCCATTCGCGTTGTATTTCGGGTAGATCTCCTTTAGTACCCGGCATCTTTCTCACTTTCTGCATAACGTTTGACATAAGGGATTTAGCTGTGTCACAAATTTTACCGTCCCTAAATTCGCACGAAGTCTGCGTCAGCAGACCAACGCTACATATACCGAATAATATCAAAAGTTTGATCGTTTTCATAGTTATAGGTTTTCTGTGGAATAAATTAGGACTTCGTCCTACCTTAGTTTTGATTTTTGAATATTTTACGCGTTAATACTTAATTTATTATAGATTCTAAGACAACGGCTAAGACTCGCCAGCCCTACATCTTGGCCAATAAATGACATTGGGTGCTTTTCATTGATTTTATGAGCGAAGCTGTCATCAATATTCAATAATCTTACTCGAGCATTATTAATTAGCGAGTTGTTCATGTTTGTGTTCCTCAACTCTGTGGTGGAACTGAGTATACTTAAAATAATTTCCGAATAAGAACCACCAACCCGACCACGCACACGGCAATCAGCCACATTGGTACCTCCGGCCATAAAGAATGCATCGATTCCACAAAATCACGAAGCGAGGCTAGAACGTAGGTTTTCATCAACTCTAAAAGGTTGCACTAACTATCATTCTGTGGTTACATACGTTGTGAGTGTTCCGGATCGGCTTGCCATGCGCCTCGAAGTCTCTCCCTCTTTCCTTTCGCTCACGAAGTCTGTTCCGGCATAGCCTCCGCCGGAGTTTGCTCAGGTTCCGCATTTTGGAGCGCCTCTTTTTCCTCGCGTACCTGGTCAATCCCATTCTGAATGAGACGCAGGACAAACAGCCACGATATGATGGCGAAAGCACAGGCACAGCAGCCAGGACAATGAATCGTCGATCAAACATGGTGGCTTTGCTCCACTTATCCGCACTTTGCCCACTTTCTTTTTCCCGCAAAGCTTGAACCTTGCAAAAAGCGCCAACTGTGATTATACACCACACCACCTCTAGGAAATAATACAAGGATAGAATCCCAATAATAATCAAAGTTCCTAATCCCGCATCTAACGATCCTTCGATCAACATGGCAAATATGTCACCGGTCCCTTCAATGATGGCAAGTCCGGCTCCTACTAAAACCCCATCAACATTCCCGGAAGAATACTTATGATCCTCTGTTCGTTTTCACTTTCGTTGCATCCTTTCCTCCAATCCTTGTTTGAGGGATGACACTTTTGTCATGATTGCAACCTTGTTTTCACGCCATACCATATAAGTATGCACGATAAGTGCGGTAGCAGGTTGTAGTACGGGCATCCCAAAAGCCATGAGCACCGTCCCGGTTTGGGAGCCGGAAAAGATGAAACAAAGCGAACTGGTAATGAGGATGCTGAAACCGACAATGAACACGGGCCACGCAAGCCGTGTGGCAGCACGCTGGCAAGCCGTATCAGACTCGCAGGAGAGTGTCCAAATTAACAAAGGAAACGATAAGGGCAACAAAACGCCGAGCGTTACAAGCAGTTTGACAATCACCATTTCATCAGGCGATGATGGGCCATCCGGCAGCTGTGAGGCCCACCGGATCCCCATGTAGCATAACACAACCTGCCACACAATAAACAATGCGCAGAGACGACTCTGCCGCATGGGAAAGAGCGACGAAATAAGGCTCGGACGAGGGTGGCTGCGGTAATAATGCCACGCCCCGACCAACAATCGGACCAGCACAACGACAATTCCGACAAGCAAACAGACGGCGCTCAGCGCTAAAATCATGCTTCCTGCCGGATCTTCCAGGCTCACCCTTGCCCAGAATGAGGATGAACACCTGATCGCGACGATGAACGCAACGATCAGGAATCCCCACGCCGCAAGAATGCTCCCTCCTGCCCGGCAACTTCCCGGGGTGCCAGCTCTGAATAAATTGAGGGGAACGAGCATGAGGAACACCGAGGGAAGCACCAGAAGCAGGGCCGTCAGTAGATTCAGACTGCTACTCCCCTGAAAGAAACCCGTAGCCAACCCTACGAAGGGCAGCAACAGTAACAGGAGAATCAGAACTTGACTGAATTGATATCCTTTCATGATAGCAGAAGAACTTTATTGTTGAACCAATGCAAACGCAGCCGCACGCTGCAGGATAGGAGACTTCTCAATCTTTTACAGCCACGAGGAAAGTGCGATTGGTCTTATTTTCTTACTTCTTTGATGTGTGTCGGGAATTAGTCCTTACTCTCTTTCTTGAGAAGTATTGCTTTAGAAGGCGTGAAATCGACACGGCACTTGACTTTACTCGGGAGCCCTCCTTCCCACGTCATTTCCGTCGTATAAGTGAACTGAGGAAGATCGCTATCACCCTCGTATGTCCCGTTGATTTCTCTCTCCCCTTCAGCAATATCCCCCAAGAAACTTCTAGGATGCATACCCCTAGCACGCTCATCTTTTCTAAACTGTAAGCGCGCCGCTGCTTCTATGAGGCAGAGTTGAAGAGGTCCCACATAAACACCCTCTTTATCAGATGTCATCGCCCCAACTGTGGCTGCTGCTTCCAGCATTTTTTTGACTTTATCCTTATTCCCTGTTGTTCGGTATTGCATTTTAGCCAATTCATACATGAGTGCACGCGCATCTACCATCTTCGTTCCCTTCTTAACACGTTTACTAGACCATCGGACTTCACCGTTTTCGCCCTCACGTCCATGTGCAAGCTTTTCAAACTCAAGTTTATTGAGTTCACCAAAAACTTCCGCCGGTACAACATAATTTTCAGACAGCGTGCATTCATACTCGTAGACGAGTTTCACGTCCGACATTTCATCTTTCATCCCATCCAGCAAGGAATCTAGATCGTTCTCATCGTTATTCCCTGCCGCAGCTTTGGGGGCAGCTTCGTTTTGTGCAGGCTGGGCAGGATCTGCGGCGGGAGGTGACACATTCATTTCTTGGGTCTCTGCCAGCACAAACGTCGATGCCAGCCCTATCATTGTAGTTAGTGTTTTTTTCATAGTTTTGTATGGTGTGTTAGAAATTAATTTGAGGTCTCGCTTAAGAAGGGAGGTAAATTCTCACTGATTTAGCTCCTGTCTGACGTGGCTAGTTTTATCTCTTTTTCCTCGATATATCAAGATAAAAATATATTTTAATAGAATTTTAGAGAAGTTTTATAGATCGATTCATAGGAGAGACAAACGGAGAGGTGGAAGCTCTGGGATGGGACAAGAGCATGGATAACGTGTAGAAAACCCTTTCTCCTCCATTAAGGATAAGGAGCCTGAATTTGGCAAGTCTTCCATTTTTGCGGGTACACAGTAAATCACCAAACGGACAAACTCCCTCGAGCGCGAAGAGGCGTACGCTCTCCGGTTCTTCGCGAACACCCGCCGCTGCCGAAGCCCACCGATCCAAACACGGCATTATGCGCTTCACGCGATCGCAAACCTTCCTCCAACGACGTTCCCCCGAGGTGGAATCCAAACGCTCGGCGCCTGGCTTCCCTGCATCTCGATGCTGACGCGTAGCAACAATCTCCCCCACCTCATCCCTCAGGACGATGAGCCTACCCCTTATTTCTCACGCGGTGGGTGATGGGATTGATTATTAACGCTTTGCATAACTTGAGTCACACTCAATCGGGAAGCACGTATCACAAAAACATCGAGAATACAAGTATTTTTTACATTATGTCATACACAATCACACACGTGTCCCAAGAAAAAAGCACCCCCAATACGTAGTTAACGGCACATCATGCAGTATAAGCCGCTGGTTATTTACGATTTACGACTTTAATATTCCCGCAGTTCCGCTGCGCATTATTCCAAATCGTACATCGAAAGTTGACTCACCGGCACCACCCTGCCGGTTCGCCCCTGCGGGGCAGCGCATGCGCGCTGTCCATACGCACTTACCGCCCGCTGCGCGTACGCCCTCACCGGGGCCGTCGTGCGTGTTGTACATCGTACATAGGCGCGTCAAGCGCCTCCGTCGTACACAGGCGGCGCCAACCGCCACCGTCTGCCCCCCGCCCCTTTGTAACTACATCCGATCACGGCTTTACGAATATGCGTCCGCATCTGCATTGCAGTTGCCTCAAGCTCGCCTCACGACTGTTGCTTCGGAGTCGCCTCACGACTCCTCACCCCTTCGGGGCAAAAGCTAATGCTTTTGGCCAAACTGGCTTACAGCCGTCGCCAGCTTTCACCCTCCGGGCAGCGCATCCGCGCTGTCCATACGCACTTACCGCCCGCTAACGCGTGCACCCTCATCGGGGCCGGTGGCAGACAAAATCTGCCTATGTACGATGTAGCGAAGCCAGGGACACGGCTTCGCAAAATTCGAAACCTTTCTGACCAACAACCATCCATGATTTCACCCACTCCCTTCGCTAAAGCTTCGCATAGCCCGCGCCGTAGGCGCGCGAACTCCCCAAATCGTACATCGTAAATCGTAAATCGTACATGGGCGGCGTCAGCCGCCACCGTCTGCCTCCTGGCGGCACTTCACGTGTATTGCGAGAGGCAGCGGTCGAGTTCGGGGGATGGAGTAACGGCGAAGGATTTGCCGAGTTGGATCGTGGCGGCGTTGCCCAAGGAGTTGCGGAAGGTGATGCGCACAGGGGTTTTGCCGGGGTGATCGGTCAGGATTTTTTTGATGAGGGCGATATCCGCGGCATCATGGCGCGTTGTGAGCAGGTTGATGGGATAGAAAGAAGCGGATTTGCCGCGTCGGGAACGCGTGGCGGGGTTAATGAGCTCCAGCCCATTGGCTGAAACGCGCTTGCCGCCGGTCCGATCATCCTCAGATATACGGGCTCGGAAGCGCACGAAGCTGCCCTCCTGCAACAGTCCCTCCACAGCGGCGGCTTTGGCGTAGGAATCCCCCCACACAAGCGCCTCCGTGCTGCCGGTGAAGTCTTCCACAGTGATGACGGCGAACTTCTGCCCGCTGCTCTTGCTGGACTTGATAGCAACGGAGCGGATCATGCCCGCCATATCGCGCACGTTTTGGATTTCCTCGCGAGTGAGCTCCGGCAAGGCGCCGATGGGCACATACTTGGGCTGATCAATGACGCCGCGCATGGCATCCAGCGGGTTGCCGGAGAAATAAGCGCCGGTGAGCGCCTTTTCTTCATCCAGCCGCTTCTGTTTGGGCCACTCGGGGATGACCGGAGTCTCCTCCTCCTGCACAGCCGTAGTGGTCATATCGAAGAGCGACATTTGACCGGCTTCGTTATCGCGGTGTACAGTGGCAGCTCCGCCCAGCGCGCGGTCGATGCTCTCAAAGAGCGCGGCGCGGCTCGTGTGCATGCAATCGAAAGCTCCGCACTGCACCAGCACCTCGATTTGATTGCGGCGCACATTTTGCGGCGGGATGCGGTAGCAGAAATCCTCCAAGCTGGCGTAAGGGCCGTGAGCCTCGCGCTCTTCCTCGATGACGCGTACGGTGTCGGAGCTCATGCTCTTCACCGCCGCCAAACCGAAGCGCACGGCGAGGTGTCCGTTGGGCATGGTCTCCGGGCGGAATTTGACGGCGGAGTGGTTCACGCAAGGTCCGAGCACCTCGATGCCCATGCGGTTCGCCTCCTGGATGAAAATGCCGATTTTCTCATTGGTCGCCTCGTTGGACATAAGACCGCAGAGGAACTCCACGGGGAAATGCGCTTTCAGGTAGGCCGTCCAATAGGAGATATGGCCGTAGCACGCGGAGTGAGACTTGTTGAAGCCATACCCCGCGAACTTCTGGATCTTATCGAAGATGGCATTGGCCGTCGCCTCATCAATGCCGTTGGTTTCGCGGCAGCCTTTCACGAAGCGGGCGCGCTGCTCCTTCATTTCCTCCAGATCCTTGTGCCCCATGGCGCGGCGCAGCAAATCGGCGCCGCCCAGCGTGTAGCCGGCCAGCAGCTTGGCAGCCGCCTGCACCTGCTCCTGGTAAATCATCACCCCATAGGTGGGGCCGGACACCTGCTCGAGCAGCGGGTGCTCGTACTCGGCCGTTTTTTCGCCCTTCTTCACGGCAATCATCTCGTCCATGAACTGCATGGCGCCTGGGCGGTACAGGGCGAGCAGCGCAATGATGTCATCGATCTTGTCAATCCCGTAGCGACGACACGTGTCAACCATGCCGCCACTTTCCAACTGAAATACGCCCATGGTATCCCCGCGGTTGAGCAACGCCAGCGTCTCCGCATCGCGGATATCCACCTCATCATAGCGAAAATCCGGTACGCGCATGCGCACGTAGCGCTCGGCGTCTTTCATCACCGTGAGCGTCTTGAGCCCCAGGAAATCCATCTTGAGCAGACCGGCGTTGTAGATGGCGCCCATATCGCACTGCGCCACCACTTCGCCCGCCGGATTGCTCAAGTCATCGCGGGTGAGCGCCACATACTCATCCAAGGGACGGTCGCCGATCACCACGCCGGCGGCGTGCATCCCCACGTTGCGAATGGTGCCTTCCAGCTTGAGGGCGTACTTCCACACTTCGCCATACGTGCTGTCCATGACGAGTTGACGCAGCTCCTCGTTGTTGTCGTAGCTGCTTTTGAGGCTGACATTCGGACCGCTTTCAATGAGCTTGGCGATGCGGTCGCTGTCTGCATAGCTGAGGTCGAGCACGCGCGCTACATCGCGAATGACCGATTTGGCGCCCATGGTGCCGTAGGTGATGATATGGCTTACGGCACGCTCGCCGTACTTGTTGCGCACGTAATCGATGACCTCCGGGCGGCGCGTCTGGCAGAAGTCGATGTCGATATCCGGCGGGCTGACACGCTCCGGGTTCAGGAAACGCTCGAAGAGCAGGTCGAATGCCATGGGGTCAATATTGGTGATGCGCATGCAATACGCCACCAGCGAGCCGGCGGCCGATCCGCGCCCGGGTCCCACAGGGATGTCGTGATCCTTCGCCCAGTTGATGAAATCGGCCGTGATGAGGAAGTAACTGGCGAAGCGCAGCTGGTTGATGACCGCCAATTCATTGTCCAAACGCTCACGCAACACGGCGTCGTTTTTCGCGCGCTCCTCGCCGTAGCGTCGGGCCAGCCCCTCGTAGCAAACTTTGCGCAGGTACTCCTCGCGCGGCGAACCATCCGGCGTGGCAAACTCCGGGTAGCGTTCGGTGGAGGTGGAATCCAACTTGATGGAGACATTGCAGCGCGCCGCGATTTTTTGTGTGTTGTCGTAAGCCTCCGGGTAGTCCGGGAAAAGCTCGCGCATCTCTTCCTCGCTCTTCAGGTAAGAGGAAGTCGGATAGCGCAGCCGCTTCGCATCTTCACGCTTGTTGCCCGTGCCGACGCAGATGAGGATGTCGTGCGCATCGTGGTCGGCCGCATTCAGGAAATGCGCATCATTCGTGACCACCAGCGGCACATGATGCTTGCGAGCCAGACGCACCAACTCCGGCGTGCAAAAACGTTCGTTCTCCAGCTCGTGGTCCTGCAACTCCACATACAAATTGTCCTCGCCAAAAATGTCCTTGAGCTCCAGCAGCGTCTCCTCCGCTTTCTCCGGACGCCCCTGCAAAATCCACTCTTGCAAGGGACCGGAGATGCAACCCGTGAGGCAGATGATCCCCTCGCTGTACTCGCGCAGAGTGGCCATATCCACGCGCGGTTTGTAGTAAAAGCCCTCCAAGTGCCCGCGACTCACCAATTTGATGAGATTCGCCCAGCCGCGATTGTTCTCGCATAGCAGAACCAAGTGCGTGTACTTGTTGCGCCCGGGTATCTGCTTCTTCACATTCAGCGGCGTGGGAGAAAGATAGATTTCGCAGCCCAAAATCGGCTTAAAATATGGCTTCTTTTCGTCCGGGTGCTCGGCATTCCACGCCTTCACCTCCTTGTTGTGCTTTTTAGCATTGACCAGAAATTCAATGGCCGCAAACACATTTCCGTGGTCGGTGATGGCCGCAGAATCCATCCCCATCTCCACACACCGCTTGATGAGATCTTTCGTGCGGATCATCCCATCCAGCAAGGAGTACTCGGTGTGTACGTGCAGGTGCGCAAATGCCATGCCCCACTCTACCACAGTCGCACGACTTTAGCAAGCCCCTGGCAAACGCATTGGAAAACGCGTTTGCCTATGTACGATGTTGGATGTACGATGTACGATGTAGCAAAGCCGGGGACACAGCTCCGCAAAATTCGAAACCTTTCTAACCAGCAACCATCCATGATTTCACCCACCCCCTTCGCTAAAACTTCGCATAGCCCGCGCCTCTGGCGCGCTATAATTCAAATCGTACATCGTACCTCGTACATCGTACATAGGCAGACCCCGTCTGCCACCGCGTCCGCGCACGGCTCTATGTATACGCGTCCGCATTTGCTTTGCAGTTCCCGCAGCTCCGCTGCGCATTATTTGCAAATCGTAAATCGTACATCGTAAATCGTAAATGAATTCATGGTTCCTGAACCATGAACTTGAGTTCCGCCTCGCAGCTGACCTCGCCATTCACCAAGCAACGACCGGTAGCCACGCCAATGGCGCCGCGCATTTTGGTGAGCTCAGTCTCGATGATGAGGACATCTCCCGGCTCCACGGGACGACGCCATTTCACCTTGTCGCAACTCATGAAGTAGCCAATTTTGCCCTGATTTTCCGGAATGCGGAGCATGAGGATGGAAGCAACCTGAGCCATAGCCTCCACCTGCAGTACGCCCGGCATCACGGGATGTCCGGGGAAGTGTCCTTGGAAGAACAGTTCGTTCATCGTGAGGTTCTTTTGCCCCACGCACTTGGTATCGCCCTCGAAGCCCAAAATGCGATCCACCAGCAAGAAGGGGTAGCGGTGCGGCAGCAGCTTGAGCACCTCCGCCGTGTTCAAAACAGCGTCGCCCGCCGGCAAAACCACGGGCTTGGGGCGCATCGCCTCCATGCTCTCGTACGTCTTCTGCAGTTTGGCGGCCATTTGGGTGTTGATGCCGTGACCCGGCATGATGACGATCACGTGTCCGGTAATGCGGTGGCCATTGAGGATCAGGTCGCCGATAAGATCCATGGTCTTGTGGCGTGCGCACTCATTGTGGTGGCGCAGACCGCCGGCGCAAATGTATTGATCACCCTTGATGACAATGGCGTTGTCCAGCGTACCTCCCCGAATGAGTCCCTTGTCGAGCAGCGGCTGTATATCCTCGTAAAAGCAAAAGGTACGAGCATCCGCCAGTTCTTTCTCGTAAATTTCCGGAGTAATGACGGAGCTGAAATACTGCGTCACGCGCCCGTTCGGTCCCACTGCGGTGAGCGATATGCGGAACTTCTTGTCCGGCAGAATGACGATCTGCGATCCATTTTTGGTTTCCACACTCACCGGTTCGCGCACTTCCCACACGGTCAGCGGAGCGTCCTGCTCCACCACTCCGGCCTGTTTGATAAGCTGCACAAATGGCGCGGCAGACCCATCGCAGATGGGCGGCTCATTCGCATCCATCTCCACGATGGCGTTGTCCACTCCCATCCCCGTAAGCGCGGAGAGCACGTGCTCCACGGTGTGCACATTCACGGAGCCCTCCGCAAGCGTCGTCGCGCGTTCCACAGTCTGCACATTCGCGGCGGAAGCGTCAATAAAAGGCTTATCCGGCAAATCTATGCGTCGAAACTTCAACCCGGCATTGGGATCGGCGGGCTTAAGCGTCAGCTTCACGGGCTGCCCGGTATGCAACGATGTTCCTTGGATCGATGCTGCCTTTGCGAGTGTCTTTTGCTTCTCAATAGCCATAGTCCTGTCGTATTTTACTCTTCTCCGAGCCCTTTGTGAAGCGAAAAAACGCCCTCCCCCACGGCAAACCACATCCGTCCCAAGAAAAAAGCACCCCCAACGCGCAGTTATCGGCGCATCATGCAGCACAAACCGTTGTTTATTTACGATTTACGACTTTAATGTTTCCACAGCTCCGCTGCGCATTATTCCAAATCGTACATCGAAAATCGTACATCGTACATGAGCAGCTGCCTCGCAGCTGCTTGGGGCCGTCGTGCGTGTTGTAAATCGTACATAGGCAAACGCATTTCCTAATGCGTTTGCCTGGTCTTTTCGCGATTGACAGGAGTGTAGATAGACGGTAAAATGCAGGCATGTCCGAAGCAAATCCATCAAGTGCTCGCAAGATTCCCGTGCCTACTGATGAAGTCCATCATGGAGCACGTCAGGTATCTCCGCTCACGTACAGTTCTGTGACGCCGGATGAGATGAGGGGGCTCACGAGGTTTGTCAGAGAGTACGAGGAGGCCGGTCGTAAGGAAAGATCAAGCATGATCCGCAAGTTAGCGCGCGAACTAGCTACTCAGGCGAGGAATAAGAGTGAACGGCGAAAGCAAGAGACTTCTCCCCGTAAAACGCGCCCTCATGTCCACTAAGCATGTGTGGTTAGTTCGACTTAATCTCGAAGACTCCCTGTTTGTATGAATCATGGATTTATACTTGGGTACCACGGTTGCACGAAGGAGACGGCCACTGAGATTTTGAGTAAAGAGGGTGCACATTTAGAGCAAAGTAAAAGCGAGTATGAATGGCTTGGGGAAGGGGTATATTTTTGGGAAAACAGCTATGATCGTGCATTGAAATGGGCAATTGATCGCTATTCGGATCGTGCCGATGTAGTTGGTGCTGTCATCGTTCCGGGGTATTGCTTCGATTTGACCGATTCGGGCTGTAGCGAGGGTCTCAAAGAGTTTAGCAAGATATTTGAGGAACTCTACCGCGCCATCGAGAAAAAAGAGGTTCCACGGAATGACCCGAAAAAAGGGTCTCATCCGTACGACTGTGCCCTGATTAATTATTTCAGGTTGGCGTGGCCTGTCCTCAGCAAGAACGGTATCCCTATTGACTCCGTTCGTGCCGCATTTTCGGAGGGAAAAAAGATAGCACAAAGTTCGTTTTGTGAACTGAACCACATCCAGTGGGCTATCATCAACCCGGAGCGAAGCATTCTGGGATATTTCCGACCAGCCGAGTTAGCGAAGAAGACTCTGCACTCCGAGATGCAAAACATCCGAGTGTAACGATCATCTCCCATCCCCATCTTCTAGAACCTTCTATTTGCTAGGCTCTCCCCGCCCCCGGCGCGGTAATTGGCGCACACGGACATCGCACAGCTCCCGCACCTGCTTCGCAGTTGCCTCTCGAGCTCGCCTCACGAACTTTGCTTCGGAGTCGCCTCACGACTCCTCACCCCTTCGGGGCAAAAGCTAATGCTTTTGGCCAAACTGGCTTACAGCCGTCGCCAGTTTTCACCCCTGCGGGCAGCGCATCCGCGCTGTCCATACGCACTTACCGCCCGCTGCGCGTGCGCCCTCATCGGGGCCGTCGTGCGTGTTGTACCTCGTACATAGGCAGGTCCCGCCTGCCTCCGCCTTCCCGCCCCTTTGTAACCACCCCCGATCGCGACCCCTGGACATCCCGTCTGCCCCGGCTTCGCCAAGTTCCCGCAGCTCCGCTGCGCATTATTCCAAATCGTACCTCGTACATCGTACATCGTACATAGGCGCTGCCAAGCGCCTCCGTCGTACTTAGGCGGCGCCAGCCGCCACCACCCGTCCGCGAGCTGTCTCATCGTCCATGATCACTTCCCCTACGGAGGGGACGTGGATGACGCCGGAAGCGGGGTTTTTGATGCTCAGCACCGGGGTCGTAATGGTGGCCTGCACATCGGACTTTTCAAAAGCGAGATCGGTGTCCACCATCTCGCAATCGCGCAGTGTCAAATTGCGGCAGTAACATAGCGGCTGCGTGCCGATGATTTTGCAGCGTTCCAAAGTAAGCCCGTCCGCAAACCACGCCAAATATTCGCCGGAGAGCACGCTATCGCTCACCACCACATCGCGGCAGTGCCAAAGGGCATCTTTGGTGTACAGCTCGCAATGTTTCAACCGTGCATGTTCCACGTATTGAAACGAGTACTTCCCGTGCAGAGTGACGCGCTGAAAATCCAGCCCACGAGAACGAAGCATGAAGTACTCGCTCTCCACTTCGCACGCCTCCATGCGCACATCATCCAAGAACCACCCGAACTCCGGAGACACAATCTCGCAGCGTGTAAGCGCCACGTCCCCGCACTCGCGAAAAGCCTTGATGCCATGCAGACGACTCTCCGTCACCACAGCATGGTGCGTGTACCACATCGCTGCACGGCAGTTGGGGGTGAGCTCGCAGCGCTCCATCCGCAGTCCATCTACGTGCCAGCAAGGGTAACGCAAGTTGAAGTAACAATCCCGCGCGGTGATGTCTCCGCTTTCTTTGAGGGCGCTTTCACCGTCCGCCGGACCATCAAATCGGCAGCTGTTCAACAACAGCCCTCGACTCCCGTAGAGCGCACGCTCCTCATCAAACGTTTGGTCACTGATTGTCGTCATTTTCCCTTCTGCCTCCTCGCGCAACACGCGCGAATTTGGCAATCACACATCGTACATCCAACATCGTACGTAGGCGCCGTCAGGCATTCCCGCGCCTCTGGCGCGCTATAATTCAAATCGTACATCGTACCTCGTACATCGTACATAGGCAGGCCCCGCCTGCCTCCGCGTCCGATCACGGCTTTCATCACATCGCGCTCGCACTTGCTTCGCAGAATTCGCGCGCAAGCGCGGGAATTTGGCAATCGTACATCGTACCTCGTACATGGGCACCGCCAGGTGCCTCCGTCGTACCTCGTACATCGTACATAGGCAGCCTCCGCCTGCCTCAACTATAGGCAGACTCCACCTTCTGTGCTACATCCCTGTAGCCGTAGTCAACTTCGTAGATGACCTTGTAGCTTTCGAGAGCCTTGTCTTTGTTGCCCGCTTTCTCGTGCAGCGTAGCGATGGTGTACAGGAGCTCTTTTTTGGTGTCATCCATGTTGACGTACTCGCTGTTTGCCTCCTCGAGCTGGCGAATGGCCATATCCGTCATATTCTTGGAAGCGTAACACTTGCCGAGCATCAGCATGGCCTTCACGCGCAGGTTGGGATTAGTGCGTGCCCGCTGCAGGGCGGGTATAGCCTCCGAAAACTGCTCGGCATCGTAAAGCGCCTGCCCGTACTTGAACTGCAGCTGAGCGTCCGTCGGGTTGGCCTCCACGCGCGCTTTGGCATCCGCCACCACCGTCAGCGCTATCTCCTTTTTGCGTTGAGCTAACTGCGCCTTGGCCTCCTCGTTGTTCGGATCCTGCGCCAGCACACTTTGGTAATATTCCAGCTCGGCCTGCATCACCTTCTCGCGCATCTCCATCGCCTTGTCGTTGATCGACAGGTCAGTCGATCCGCTCAGTTGGAATGCGTACGCGTAGAAGGAATAGGCGTTGGCGAAATCCTCCATCTGCTCATACACAGAAGCAATTCCTTTCACCACCTGGAGATTGGTGTTGTCTGCGGCGTATTCCTGCGAGAGCTGAGCCAGGCGTGTCTCCATCTCCGCTCGGGTAAGCCCCACCTTGTCCGCACTCTCCAGATCGGCAGTGGCGTTCTGGTTTTTCATCTTGGAACGGAAATCGCCACTGGCCTCCCAGTTGCCTTGGCGCATGGACGCACGAGCCGCACAATCCTTCTCGCCACGCTGCGCCACAGGATCCGTGCGGTCTATCTTGAGGATGCGACGGTAGGTCTCCGCCGCCTCGGCAAATTGCTCGTTCTTGATGTAATGGTTGGCCAGCAGATGCAGATGCTTCTTCGGGTTAGGCTGACCCTGGCATATCGTCTTCAACGCAAAAGCCGCTATTTCCGGCAAATTCAAATCCGTTGCAGCCGCAAAGAGACTCTCATTCGCCGGTATCGAATACGGATCTTTTTCCAGTTCATCCTCAATGGTTGTCAAGACAGTCTCCGGATCGCGGCGGGTAGTGGTGAGCCGAACACCCGTGAAAATAGACGACTTGCGGCCTGCGTCAGGGGTAACTTTCACCTCACACGCGCGCAAGACCTCCCGACCCTTCAAGAAGCCGGGAGCCCGCTTGACGAGCGTACGCAATATGCTTACAGCGTACTTGTAATTCTTGGCCTCCACAGCCTGCTGTGCCTTGATCCAAAGTCCAACTTCGGCAGCAGGGAGTTCCTTGTCAGTAATGATGGTGATCATAGGAGAAAATGCTATTGCCACTGATCCGCCGGCGGTAGATCAACGACGTTTTCGAGGAAAAGTCTTTTTCTTATCTACCACATTCTGAGTCTGATTTCAATCTTGTTTTTCAAAAAAATGAGGATCTCGGTCAATTTCGCTGGAGGCGCAGGAAAAAGATTTGGCGAGTTTTTAAGAATAGGTATCCAACGTTATGG